>JAJPJR010000017.1 GCA_021324165.1 Armatimonadota bacterium | reverse complement strand
GGAATTTGCGAAAGGCGCGAAGATTTCACATCCAGGCGGTACAAGTAGGTTTTCCAAGGCTTGTGAAACGCATGCGAATCGAGGTTGGCGGCGATGACGATCTCCTTTGAATCGGGCGACCAATCAAAAGTGAAGAAACCGAACTTGTCTTTGTCGAACACCTTTTTGGTTTCGCCGGTTGTTGCGTTGACCAAGTGCAGATGCGCGCGCTGGCGGTTGAAATACCCGTCTCCATCCAGACGGTAAAACATCTCATCAATCACGCGGGCGGGGATGCTCGATCCGGTTTCCTCCCGTTTTTTGCCATGCTTTTCGGTCCATTCCGGGTCTTGCTCGCGAAACACCACTGCGAGCGATTTTCCATCGGGCGACCATTTGAATCCGAAAACCGCGCCCTCGGGAAAGTTGGTGAGTTTTTGGGCTTCGCCGCCGCTAAAAGGAATGGTGTAAACCTGCGAGCCGGGTTTTTCGCGCCCGCTGATGAATGCGATCGTTGACCCGTCGGGCGACCACCTGCCAAAACTATCTTTGCCCGAATTGGTGAACTGCCGCGCTTCGGCGGTATCGCAGTCCACAATCCATAAATTCGAAACGTAAGCGTTTTTTTCTCCGACATGTTTGCGCGTAAACAGGATTTTCTTGCCGTCGGGTGAGATTTGAGGATCAGACACCATGATAAACCGGTTGAGATCTTCGGGCGTAACGGCGCGTTTGGCTTTTGTTCTCATCGGCGGCTGTTTTACCCGGAACGCTATCGCGGAAGGTAGGGGAAAAACTTTCTTGGTATTTCGTCCATATTGACTTTCCATCCATGATCGGTATCAATCAGGGGAAGTTCAACGGGCTCGGGGTTTTCCTGTCCCATCGGAGTTGTGTATTCGATGAACACCACAGAAACCACCGCTTTTTTTGGAAGCGGATACCGGATATCCACGAAATTCCAAACGAAGACGTAGTTCTTTGCGGCGTGGTTCAAGCAGTGATCCCACTGTTCGCGCAGATCGGCGGGCGGCGAATCGAAATAACTTAGGCGCACAAGAGTGTCAATATCCTTGTCTGCCAGCGCCTGCATAAAACTGTTCGCCGCCGATTCGGCAGAGTTCCGATTTCCCACAAAAACGATGACCGCGCCGATCACCAGCACGACGACGAAAACCCAAATGCCGTATCTCATTTTCCCTTCAGCGGATTACCGCGTTACTCCCCAAAGTTTCAACGAGTTTTCGATGTCCACGTACCATTTATGGTTGACACGGGTCAGCTGCCATTCGGTCACCTCGCGGGTGTTTGCCAAAAAGAACGTGACCCTGACGAAAGCCACGGGCTCTTTGGGAAGCCTGCGAACTTCTTCGACCTGGTACCCGGCGCCGCCGTTCAGCCGCGCGGCAAGGTATTGGAGCATCCGGCCGCTGCGGATGTCAATCGGGCCGGTTGTGAGCGCCTCCGCCTGCTGGGCATCCTGCTTTTGGACGGCCTCGAGGAACCTGAGCATCACGCCTTCCGGACCCGCGAGCTGAAATTGGGAGAACACCGAAAGGGTGAGCCCGGCAAGCAGGCCGGAAGCGAGCAGTCCGGCCAGGCTGCTGCGGGCAAAACTCATGGTCAAAAGCATACCGTTGAAACCTTTAGCCGGATTGCAGGGTATAAACCGTGAAGCCAGCTCTGCAAGAAGGGAGGGCGAGCCCGGCCATAGGCCGGATATTTTCCAGTAGGAGGTGTTCTATGAAACGAATCTTCACTATTTTGATGGCGGTCGCCGTTCTCGGCTTTGTTGTTGCTGGTTGTGGCGGCGGCTCGGACTCGGGCGGCAGCTCCGGAACCAGCGGCTCAAGCGGGAAGTCTGGAACTGACGAAAAGACCGGCGGCTAATTCGTCTGATTCGAAAGTTGACCGTCATGGGCGCTCCGGGCCAAGGCTGGGAGCGCCTTCGAATTTTTTGCAACCCTTGGGGGCAATCCGGGGTACGGTAGGTTAGAATCGGCGTAGGAGATCGAGATGTTCACTGGGTTAGTCATTTTTCTGGTTGCCATAGCGCTGCTGGTGTTTCTGTTCGTGGCGCTGTACAACGGGCTGGTGTCGCTTCGTCAACAGGCGATCAACGCTTGGGCGCAGATTGATGTTCAGCTTCGGCGGCGGTACGACCTGATCCCGAACCTTGTGGAGACGGTTAAGCAGTACATGAAATATGAGCAGGAGACTTTGGAAAAAGTGATCCAGGCTCGGCAGCGCGCGATGGACGCCCAAGGGATGCGCGCGCAAGGCGAAGCCGAAAACGCGCTGACCCACGCATTGGGAGGCTTGTTTGCGGTTGCGGAATCGTATCCCGATTTGAAAGCGAGCCAAAACATGCAGAACCTGCAGGAGGAGCTGGCAAGCACCGAAAACCGGATTTCTGCCGCGCGGCAGTTTTATAACGATTCGGTGATGGAATACAACACCAAACTTCAGCAGTTTCCGCAAAGCGTGGTGGCCAACATGTTCGGATTCAAACCTCGCGAGATGTTCGAAATCGAAGATCCGGGCGCACGCGAGCCCGTCAAAGTGAGTTTCAGTTAAACCTTTGGCATGATCATCGAGCGTCGGCGGACGACGTTTTGGTCTGAAGAAGCCCGCAACAAACGCGCCACCGGATGTTTGGTCTTTTGCGTTCTGGTTTTGACGAGCGCGGTCATCGGCGGAATCGCTTATCTTGTTCAGCCGGAGTTTTGGTGGGCAGGTGCACTCGGCGGGCTTTTCTTGGCGCTGATTTTGTTCACCTATGTTGCGCAATACGGCCCGAAGCAGTTGATTCAGATCGCAGGCGCGCGCGACGCCGACCCCGAAGAGCAGCGGAGGATGATTGACGTTGGGCACGAAATGGCGATCGCCGCAGGAATTCCTGTGCCGAAGTTTTATGTCACCGACGATCCGAGCATCAACGCGTTTTCGGTGGGGTTCAATCCGTCGAATGCCGCGGTCTGCTTCACCACAGGTGCGCTCGAAAAACTCAATCGCGACGAACTTCAGGGCGTGATGGCTCATGAGATTTCGCACATCAAAAACTACGACACGCGGCTGATGACGATGCTCGCGCTGACTCTTGGGTTGTTGGTGGTGATTCGAAGCGTGTTTTTGCGGTCGGGTGGACTGTCGGGACGCGACCGCGGCAGGAGCGGCGCGGGGGGAATTTTAGTCCTGATTTTGGTGATCGTCGCGCCGATTCTTACGATGCTGATCAACCTTGCAACGAGCCGAAAGCGGGAGTTTTTGGCGGATGCCACCGCCGCGCAGCTCACCCGCTACCCCGACGGTCTTGCCGACGCGTTGGAAAAAATCGAGGCAGATTCGAGCCCTCCCGCAGAAGTGAACGCTGCGATCTCGCCTTTGTTCATTTCAAGCCCTGCCGGCGCAGAATCCGACAGCGCGTTTTCGCTTTTCAGCACGCATCCTTCGACGCGTGAGCGCATCGCGAGGCTGCGATCCATGGGACTCATCAACCGCGATGCTATGACAGATCAGCCACCAACTGTCTGAACCGCTCGATATCGGCGGGGGCATAGCCGGAATAATGGTTGTTGAAATAGGCGTAAACGCTGATCTTTTTTTCCTGCAGTTTTTGCACGACGTGCGCCCAAGCCGAGAGTTCGTTCGTGCGGTCGAGCACCGTGCGCTCAAAACTCACTTCACCGTGCATCTTTGCGATGAGCTCTTCGACTTTTGCGCGGTCGCCCAAAAACCGGAGATATGCGAAGTCGGCGGTGAGCAGTTCATCGAGTCTTCGTTCATATTCTGATGCGAACGGCATGTACGGATGAGCGATCAATGCAAGAGCGGCGTTTCGAGCGCGAAGGGGTTTGATCAGCCCCGGGTTCAGCCAGGTTTTGTTTCGAACTTCCACCACGCATTTGATGTGCGAAGGAACCCGGTCGAGCACCGGTTCAAGCCTTTGAACGAACTGTTCCAGCTGCCACTCGTTTTTGCGGAAATATCGAAACTGAAACAGAATCGGGCCGAGTTTTTCTTCCAAAAGCGAGATGTTTTCGCAAAACTGGTCAATCTCGGATGCACAGTTCTCCAAAAGTTTTTCGTGGGTGATGACCTGCGGCACTTTTGCGGCGAACACAAAGCCCGCAGGCGTGCGGTTTTTCCATCCGATCACGGTCGAGCGCGAGGGAATGGCGTAGAACGTGGCGTCAATTTCCACGGTGTCATAGCGTGTGGCATAAAAACTGATCTGATCACGGCCTGCGGTTTTGGGAGGATAAAACACGTTCTGCCAGCCGGGCGCAGTCCACGAACTTGCTCCAATGCGGATCATGGCGACAACTCGTTCAAAGTGCGGATGCCCTCGGCCGCCATCTGCTGCTGCAGCTCTTCCAAAATCTTCCTCGCCGTGCACGGGCCGCGAAACGCGAACGCCGTGTAGATTTGACAAACGTCCGCCCCCGCTTTCAGCCGTTCGAGCAGATCGGCTCCTGTAAAAACTCCGCCGACTCCGATGATCGCGAAATTGCGGCCGAACTCGCGCCGAATGCGTTTGCAAACGTCAACAGCGCGGCACCGCAGCGGCTTGCCCGAAACTCCGCCTTGTTCGTTTGTCGTGCTCGATAATCCTGAGCGGTCGGTTGTGGTGTTTGTCAAAACAAAACCTTGCGCGCCCGATTCCAACGCAGCGCCGGCGGCCGCGCATAAGTCGGCATCGGAAGAGTCGGGACTAAGTTTGATCAAGATCGGCCTTTTCATCGAGACCGGATGCAAACGCTGCAGCAGCGTGCGGATTTCGCTCGGAGTTTGAAGATCGCGAATCCCCGGCGTGTTGGGCGAACTCACATTGATGACCAGATAGTCGGCAACGGGAGCGAGCCGTTCGGCGCATTCCACATACTCTTCGGCCGCTTTTTCATTTGGCGTGGTTTTATTTTTTCCGATATTCACGCCGATAGGAATTCGAGTCTGGCGCTGTTCGAGCCGTTTTGAAACCGCCGCCGCTCCGTGACTGTTGAATCCCATTCGGTTGATGATCGCGCCGTCTTCGACAAGGCGGAACAAACGCGGCTTTTCGTTTCCGGGCTGCGGCTTTGGAGTCACCGTGCCGATTTCGGCAAACGAAAACCCGAGTCCGCTCCATTGATCAATCGCGGTGCCGTTCTTGTCGAATCCTGCAGCGAGGCCCAAAGGGTGCGGAATCGGATGTTGGAACAAGGTTGTGCGAAGGTGTGGCTCGTTGGGCGCCGCGCAGGTTACGAACCCGTTTTCGATGAGCCACAACGCCAGATTGTGCGCACGCTCCGCATCCATTCGAAAAGCGAAGGGTTTGATCAGTTTTTCGTAAATCACCAGGGCGCGCCTTGTTCGCATCGAAACCTACCTCAAACCGCCTTTGGGTATCCTCACGCGTCCACCCATGCGGTTCGATCAGCGCACGCACTTCGCCGGAGAGTTGAGGCCGAGCGACGTCGGAAAGACGGTCTGTCTGAACGGATGGTGTCACAGGGTGCGCGACCTGGGAGGACTGCTTTTCGTTGATCTTCGAGACCGGTCGGGCATCTGCCAGCTGTTTTTCGATCCCGCAAAGTTCGAAGGCTTGAAGAGCCTGCGCAGCGAATGCGTTCTTTCGATTACGGGAGAAGTGGTGATGCGTTCGCCCGAAGCGGTCAACCCAAAAATCCCCACGGGCGAAATCGAAATCCGCGTTGACAACTTCGCGGTGCTTGCGGATTGCGACGTTCTGCCGTTTCCTGTTTCCGACGAAGAGCAGATGGAAAACGTGAGCGAAGAACTTCGCATCAAACACCGTTATCTGGATCTTCGCCGGCCTTCGATGTATCGAAGTCTTGCGGTGCGCGCGGAGTGCGTTCGGTTGATTCGTGAGTTTCTTGACCAGCGCGGATTCATCGAAGTGGAAACGCCGATTTTCACGCGCAGCACTCCCGAAGGCGCGCGCGATTACCTGGTTCCTTATCGGCTGGAGCCTGGAAAATTTTACGCCCTTCCGCAAAGTCCGCAGCAATATAAGCAGCTGCTGATGGTTGCTGGCTTTGAAAAGTATTACCAGATTGCAAAATGCTTTCGCGATGAGGCCCAGCGCGCAGATCGGCAGCCCGAATTCACTCAGCTCGATTTGGAAATGAGTTTCGTTGTGCAGGAAGATATTTTGACGCTTGCCGAAGCGATGACCCGGCATGTGTGCAACGCGTGCATCCAAAAGTTTGAACTCGATCTCGATCCGGTTGGGCCGTTTCCCAGGATCAGTTACGACGAGGCGATGCGCAAGTACGGGACCGACAAGCCCGATTTGAGGTTCGGTCTCGAACTGTTCGACGTTACCGAAATCGCGCGGCAGTGTGGGTTCGGCGTGTTCAAATCTGCGGCCGATTCGGGGGGCGTAGTTCGCGGAGCGATCTATCCGGGCGGCGGATCGCTTTCACGCAAAGAGGTTGAAAAACTCGAGGAGTTCGCAAAAAGTTTCGGTGCGAAAGGTTTGGCGCAGCTTTTCATCGCGCAGGAGCCCAAAGGCATCGCAAAGTTTCTGACGCCGCACGAGATCGAGCAGATTCGAAGTTTGGCAAAAGCAAACGAAGGCGATCTGCTGCTGTTTGTGGCAGACCAGGCCGAAACCGCCGACGGCGTTCTGTCCAGGCTGCGTGTGGAGATCGCCGAGCGATGCGGTTTGCGCGATAAGCGCAAACTCCAATTCTGCTGGGTGCTGGATTTTCCGTTAGTCATCTGGAACGAGGAAGAAAACCGGTGGGATGCCACGCACCATCCTTTCACCAGTCCAAAGCCCGAAGACATTCAAAGCCTTGACACCGACCCAGGTTCGGTGCGCGCCGACTGCTATGACATTGTGTGCAACGGAGTTGAATGGGCGAGCGGCAGCATCCGCATTCACGATCCCGAACTCCAGGCGCGGGTGTTCACGCTTTTGGGCGTCAACGAAGCCACGCAGCGGAGCAGGTTCGGGCACATTTTAGACGCGTTCAAGTTCGGCGCGCCTCCGCACGGCGGCATCGCTCCGGGAATTGATCGTTTAGCGATGTTCCTGTTGGGAAAGGAGAACATCCGCGAGGTGATGGCGTTTCCCAAAGTCGGCGGCGGTTATGACCCGTTGATGGACGCGCCCAACACCATTGACCAGGCGCAGTGGGACGAGATGGGGCTGATGCTCAAAAAACCGTAACGGTTGGATAAACTGCGCAAGCGCCCGAGCGCAAAGGAAGCCTATGTCACGAGTGATTCATTTCGAAATTCATGCCGACGATCCCGAGCGGTGCGTTCAGTTTTATGAAAAAGCGTTCGGATGGAAAACCACAAAATGGGAAGGGCCGCACGACTACTGGCTGGTTACAACCGGGCCGAACTCCGAACCGGGAATTGACGGTGGAATCATGAAGCGCACCGAGCCCTCGGCCGCCACCTATAACACAGTCGGAGTGCAAAACCTCGACGAGACGATTACGAAGGTGCGCGAGGCGGGAGGCACACAGATCATGGACAAAATGGCGATCCCAGGCGTGGGGTGGCTCGCGTATTTCAAAGACACCGAAGGCAACATTTTCGGAGCGATGCAGCCCGACCGATCCGCGGGCAAATGAACCCGAAGGCCGCAAAATAAGGTGTAATTCCAACCGTGCCGGTTTGGGCGGTGGTCAATCAGAAGGGCGGAGTGGGGAAGACCACGACCGCCGTCAACTTGGCAGCGAGCTTCGCACAGCGCGGATGCAAAACGCTGTTGATTGATTGCGACCCCCAAGGCAACGCCACAACCGGGTGCGGAGTCGAAAAGCGCGCCCTCGGCTGCACGCTGTTTGAAGTCCTGACGGACTGCAAGCCGATCGCAGAGGCGGTTGTGCAGACCAGCGTGCCGAACCTGTTTATGACTCCTTCAACCCTCGACCTTGCGGGAGCGGAGCCGGCGCTGCTGGGGATGGTCGGCCGCGAGACGGTCCTCCGCGAGGCGCTGGAGCCGGCCCGCCGCGAGTATGATTGGATTCTGATTGACGCTCCGCCATCCCTCGGCATTCTCACGATCAACGCGCTTGCCGCCGCCGATGCGGTGCTCATCCCGATGCAGTGCGAGTTCTATGCGCTCGAGGGTCTGAGCCAACTGATGCACACCATCGAACTTGTGAAAAAGCGGATCAACCCGTCGCTTCGAACCGCCAAAGTGCTGCTCACAATGTATGACAAAAGAAACCGTCTGAGTCAGCAGGTGGAAGCCGAACTGCGCGAGTATTTCGGCGACCTGGTTTCCAGCACGCCGATTCCCCGCAACGTGAGGCTGAGTGAGGCACCGGGATTCGGCGATCCGGCGGTGGTGCTGTATCCGTCGAGCCCTGGTTCGCGTGCCTACGGCGCACTTGCCGACGAGGTGCTTTCGAATGCGTAGAGGCTTGGGCAAAGGGCTGCGCGAACTGATCGGCGGGCTCGAAGAGGAATCCGGAGTCCGCGAGATTGAAACGGCCTCGATCATCGCCAACCCCCGCCAGCCGCGCAAAACTTTCGACAGCGAATCGCTGCAGGAACTTTGCGAGTCGCTGAAACAGCACGGAGTGCTTCAGCCGCTGATCGTGCGTCCGCTCGAACACGGAAGCTACGAACTGATTGCCGGGGAGCGCAGGTGGCGCGCGGCGAAGATGGCCGGCATCGAGAGCGTGCCTGCGATCATCCGCAACGCCGATAACCGCGAGTCGTTGGAATGGGCATTGGTTGAAAACGTTCAGCGCAAAGACATCTCTCCACTGGATGCTGCCGAAGCGTACAAACTTCTGATCGAGGAGTTCGACCTGACGCAGGAAGAAGTGGCGGAGCGCGTGGGCAAATCGCGGGTTTCTGTGGCCAATGCGCTTCGGCTGCTGCGTCTGCCGCGTTTGGTGCAGGAAGGCCTGAACGAAGGGCGGATCACGGAAGGTCATGCGCGCGCGCTGCTTCAGTTGGGAACGGCGGTTGAACAGGAACTGGTTTACAAAAAGATTTTGGAAGAAGACCTTTCGGTGCGCGATGTGGAAAAAATTGCGCAAGGGCCGAAAACGATCAGGCGTCAGGTTCCGACGCAGACGCTGATCGCAAACCCGATAGAAACGCTGTTGTCGGAGAAATTCGGGACGCGCGTGCGCGTTTCCGCGATCGGGATGGGCGGCGAAATTCGGATCGAGTATTACGACGAAGAAGACCTTCAGCGGATTCTTGAGATTCTGGAAGTGCAAGAGTAGAATCAGGTTATGTCTCACTGCCAAAACCCCGAAGCCGAAGCGCTGCTCGATCAGCCGATCGCGGTGTTGGACAAAGGTTTTGTGCGCCTGGTGGATTATATGGGCGGCGATGCGCGGATCGTGCAGTCGGCCAGGGTGAGCTACGGCGAGGGTACGCGCACGGTGCGCGAAGACGGCGCGCTGATTCACTATCTGATGCGCAACGATCACACCAGCCCGTTCGAACAGGTTCTGCTGACGTTCCATTGCAAAACGCCGATTTTCGTTGCGCGGCAGTGGGTGCGGCATCGAACCGCTCGACTGAACGAAATCAGCGGCAGGTACAGCGTGATGCGCGATGAGTTTTATCTGCCCGAACGCGATCAGATTCGCCGGCAGAGCAAAAGCAACAAGCAGGCAAGAAGCGACGAAACGCTGCCGTTTGAAGAAGCCAACCGGATCGTTCAAAACTTCGAAGCCGAACAGAAACAGGTTTATGCGAACTATCAACAGATGCTCGATGCCGGACTTGCGCGCGAACTCGCGAGGATGAATCTGCCTCTTTCGCTTTATACGGAATGGTATTGGAACATTGACCTCAACAATCTGTTTCATTTTTTGCGCCTGCGGCTGGACGATCACGCGCAGTACGAAATCAGGGAGTTTGCGGCGGCGCTCGCCCGGTGCGCCAAAGCCGTCGCTCCGTTAGCTTATGATGCGTTCGAGGAGCACATTCTTCACGCGGTTCGGTTTTCGCGCACCGAGTGCGCCGCGCTGCAAAACCTTCTGGATGGCAGGGAGCCCGGACTCGATGAACGCCCCGCACGGATTTTCAATCAGAAACTTGCGCAACTGAAGAAAATTGCAGACGCGAACAAAGAAGCGGCACCCGTGGAAGATCCGATCCCCGTCAACCCGAACTCTTGAGTTTATAAACTTCAATCGAATCGGCCCAAACGTAATCGAAAACGTAGTTCTGTTTGAAAAACGGCTCCAAGTTGTCGCTGAGTTTGATGTCCTGCATCCGGTCGAAAATCTCGCCGTCGGGCTGCGTAATCTGCCTGCAGACCACGATCAGTTTCGGTCTCCTGGCAATCACCTGCTCTTCGTATTCCCGCCGCCAATCGAGCAGCCTGGGGTGATTAATCATCACCGGATCGTAGTAAATGAATCTTACGGGCTCTTTTCTTTCGGCCCAAAAAGCGACCGTGGGCGAGCACCGCACCGTCCACACATAGTCGTCGGGCGACGTGGCCGCTTTGATCCGGTTTGCGAGCTGAATGAGTTCGCCCGCGCTCACAGGCCGCTTGCCGACGTTGGTCTTGAATTTATCGGCGTATTTTTCATACGAAAGCGTGCCGGCCGCCAGCTGAATCATCTCCGAAAAACGCGCTGCGAACATTCCGGTTTTTGGAATCAGCAGCACAAACCCGAACGCCGCGGCCCACAGCGGCACCCGTTTCGGTTCGTTTTTGACGAACTCCATCGCGAGTCTTCCAAATGCGATGCTGGTGAACGCGTGACAGATGATCCAGTGATAAGGATAGAACGTGCTTTGATACAAAACCAAAGCGGCAGCGATCACGCTCGCGACGCAGATCGGAAGCAGCGGCTTTCGCGTGAAACTGAATATTCCCCCCGCGATATTCAGAACGGTGGCGATCACCAACCCCCCAGCCACTCCCGCAAACTGAAACGGCAGATGCCGTGCCCGCGCGAAAATCGGGCCGAAAACGAACAACGTGTAACTCGCCTCCTCCCAAGAGCCTTTCGCGGCCAGATACCACGCGAAACTGCCGATGACCGCCGCGCCCCCGAGCGCCGCAAGAATCAGTTGCGTGCCGATTCCCGCCATCATCGCCCAAGGAATCACAAATGCGATCAAACTGGTTTTCATGCACGCCGCATATCCGAGCATCGCGCCTGAAAGCAGCGCGCGCCATGCAGAAATCGGCTTTTGAATCACCAAAGCGAACGGCCATATCAGAAACGGCACCGCCAGACTTTCGGCTTGCAGATTCCACGTCTGCATTTCCAGTCCCGCATAGATCACGATGTACAACGTCGCGCTGATCCACGCGCCAAACCGCGAGGAGAAATGTTCGGAAACGCGGAAAATCCCCAGCGCCCCGAACCAGACCAGAACCATCTCGAACAGGGGCGGACCGATCGGATGTCCGTTGAACATCGCAAGAGAAAACGCGAACAGGGCGGGGAACGCGGGGGGCTTCAGGTCCCACATATCTTTGAACAGAGCGTCGCCGTGAAGCATCCTCTGCCCAAGATAGGAATAGAGGCCCGCATCGCCCCGCATGGGTCGGATCGCAACCGGCAGCACCAGCACCAGCACGAATAGTCCCAAAACACCCGCGGCGATCCAGTCCTCGCGGCTCAGCCCAAAACGGTTCTTTTGTTCCCTTTCGATTTCAGCCTCCCGTCAATTCTGTCCTCATTCGGGGCTACAATGCGCAGTCGGCATGGTTAACTCCGAACGTTTATTCGATCTGTTTCAATCGTTGTGCCTGCTCAACGCCCCGGCTCTTCAAGAAAAAGACGCGGTGGAATGGATGAAGGCGCACCTTTTGGGCCTGGGGCTGGAAGTGTGGGAAGACGATGCGGGGCCCAAGATCGGAGGCAATGCCAACAATCTGGTTGCGAAACTTGCGGGCACCAAGCCCGGCGCCCCAGCGGTCTTTCTTTCCGCGCATTTCGACACCGTGGAGCCCACCGCCGGCCTGAAAATCGGCGAACGCGACGGCGTGTTCTTCAGCGAATCCGACACGATTTTGGGCGCCGACGACAAAGCCGGAATGGCTCCCGCAGTCGAAGCCGTTTTGTGCGTGCGCGAGTCGGGACAGCCTCATGGCGACGTGTATCTGGTTTTTTCGTGCGCCGAAGAGATCGGGCTGAAAGGCGCGTTCGCTTTCGATATCGGTTCGCTGGGTGTTTCTTATGGCTACGTGTTCGACACAGGGCCGCCCGTCGGCTCGTTCGTGAACCACGTGGGAACCTATGACAAACTTACCGCCAAGATCATCGGCAAACCGGCTCACGCTGGCAAAGATCCCGAGCACGGAATCAACGCGATTCAAGCCGCGGCGGCCGCGCTCGCCGAAATGAAACTGGGAAGAATTGACGACGAAACCACCGCCAACGCGGGAATCATCATCGGCGGAACGGCCGTCAATGTTGTTCCTGCCGAAACCATCGTGAGCTGCGAGGCGCGAAGTTTCAGCGTGGAAAAACTGAAGCGGCAGGTGGAGCATATGATCTGCCGGTTTGAAGACGCCGCATCAAAGTTCAACGCGAAGGCTGAACTTTCGCTCACGCGGAATTACGACGGGTACTTCATCGCGCCGGATCATCCCGTGGTGAAAAACGCTCTGACTGCTGCCAAAAACCTCGGGTTCGATTTCCCCCTAAGGAAAACCCTCGGCGGCAGCGATGCCAACGCCTACAATCTGCGCGGTGTGCCGACGATCGTGTGCGGAACTGGAATGAAAGAGATTCACACGCATGACGAACATGTGAGCAAACAAGACCTCGTTGATCTTGCCCGTTTGGGGATCGAACTGATTTTGAACGCGGCGCGATGACGAAAACCTGGATTATTGCCTTAGCTGCTCTGGCTGCGGTCGGATGCGGAAACAACCCGCCGAAACAGCCGCCCGCCGAAAAACCGATCGGCAAGCCGCCAGCGGCTGAAAAACCCACAAGCGACATGTACCGAATCAACCCGCTGCGGTCGCTTGCTGTTATCAGCGCTTCTGTGAACGGCCACAAACTGCGGCTGTACGTCGCCGATACGCCCGAAAAAGAGCAGGAGGGGTTGATGTTCGTAACCGCCGAAGAGCTCGGCCCCGACGACGGCATGATCTTCATTTTCGATGCGCCTTCGCAGCAGTCGTTCTGGATGAAGAACACATTGATTCCTCTTGACATCGCGTACCTCGACTCGAAAGGAAAGATCATCAACATTCTCACGATGTCGGCGCTCGACGAGTCTTCGTATCCATCCGAAGGGCCCGCATCGTTCGCGGTGGAGCTGAACGCGGACTGGTTCAAGAACCACGGAGTAAAGCCCGGCGATCGGTTCGATTTATCGGCGTTGAAACCGGCTCATTGACCCGGCTGCCAAACCGACGAGCCCGCGCCAAACTGCTTCGAGAACGTTCTTTCTCCCACGGTCAGCAGAAGTTTGAACGGCTGTTCGGCCTCGACGGTGATTTCGGGAATGCCCGCGCGCGAATCGCGCTGCGCGGCGATCAGCGTTACGACGTTGTCGCCAAACCGCAGGTTTTTAATTCCGTGCCGATCCAGCCTAAAAACGTTCCAGCGCACCTGCTTCTTTTCGGCATCCACCTGAAATCCCAAAACCGCTTCGATCAACCCGGCGATCGTGATCAGCCCCGCATCGAGTGAGTTGCTCAGCGCAAACGGCGCTTTGTCGCGCGTATCCGATCCGTACGCGGAATACAGAATCAGATCCGATCCCGCCGCGCGCAGATAACCTTTGAGCATGTTCTCTGCACAGTATCCGGCAAGGAACCGCTGACCGCTTTCCAGAAGCGCGCGCAGAGTCAGGTACTCATCCAGCGGACTCACGCCGCCCGCCCCGTCAAATTCGGGCTCGGATGCCGATATCGTTGGAAACTGAAGCCACCGTCCAAACCGATCTTTGTTCATCAAGGTTTTTGAAGCGGCGCAGGCCTTGTCCGATATCTGCGCGGTGATGGCGCTCCAAAACGGAGCCAGCAGCAGAGGTTCGACTGCGGTTTCATCTTTGCTGGAGGCTGCAAACCATTTCAGTTTGTCGTTCCATGTTTTCAACAAACTCGAACGAAACTCGTTTGCTATCGAATCATAAACCGTTGCAGCGCCGTCGTTGCCGGCAAGTTTTGCCAGCATCCGCATCTCATAAGAATCGAGGAACAACAAACCGAGCGCCTCAGCGGTGTCGCCGATTGAAGGATCGTCGCGCACTTGGGGCGCGCAGCTGAATGGGCGGGGCACGCGATACCGTTTGGACTCTTTTCTGCCCGCAGCGGCGTCCGCCGGAATCAGTTCGCAATATGCCGCTTTCAGATAGGCGTTCCTGCGTGCGGCCGAAGCGAACAGATCGCGTGCCAGTTCCGCATTGCCGCTGATCGCGCAAACATCGCGGATCGCGAGCGGCAGAATCGGAACCCCGGCTGCTTCGGGCACGCCTTCAAGCGTGTCAACCGAAACCGATTTCGGAGCGGCGCCCGTTGCGTCAATTCTGCCGACGGCAAAGCGAAGCGTGGATTCCACCGGAGCGCTTTTGACCGCCCACTTGGCATACAGCGCGTGGGCGATCGCATCGTCGAACCTCAACTGGCCGTTCGGAGCCGAGTAGCGAGGGGGAATTCCCGACCGAATGTCCTCGACCACCGTGGATTGATACAGCTCCCAAGACTTCCAATACATGCGAATGAAGTCCGGGTCGCCGTCCAGCACCGGCTCTGGAGTTCCAGCCCTCCAGCCGAGCTGAGCCGAAACGCTGAAGGCGCAGGCAGCAAGCAGCAAAACCACGTGAACTTAGACGTGGATACCCCGAAAAACCGTGCTCAGGCTGGCGGGCGGCGAAACTTGGGGCCCTTTCGAGCGTATGTTATGTGAGATGACGAGCCTGATTCTTGCCGCAGTTCTTGCCCCGACCGTTCAGAAAGCCCCTCCCGCATTGGTGCGCGTAATCAACGCGGTTGCGGATCGAGAGTCTCTTGCGTTTTCGATCGGTGACGGCACTTGGGAAAACGTGCCTTATGGACAAAGAACCCGCTATGAAATGATTGACGTTGAACGCGCGCTGACTCCCACCGTGATCGAATCGCGAAAAGGCGAAAGAATAACGAACGAAGTTGCGATCAAACTGCAGCCCTCTTATCCGCACACCGTTATCTTCACGGGCAAAGTTCAAGACAGCGGCAGGTTCACGCCGATCGTAATCCGCGACGTGGACTCAGGCAGACCGGTGGGAAACACAGTGCAGATTCAGTTCGTGAATGCGATGTCGGATCAGCAGGTCGTTTCGATCAAACTCGATGACAAGATTCCCGCACGATACAAAACGCTTGCGTTCGGAACGCCGACGGGAATGCTCGGATTCGCGGTTCGCGAATACACCGTAACGCTTTCCGACGCGAAAGGTACAGAGATGTTTTCGACCAAGTTTCAGGCGTTTTCTGGAACGCGGTATCTCGCGGTTGCGATGGGAGCCTCGGGCGAACAGGGCAATCGAGCCCCCCGCGTGTTTTTCTACACGTTTTAGGCGGCCAGGCGGAACGTTTCGAGATAGGTTTCGGGCAGGGCGTCGTCGCTCGACAGCGCAATCAGCCCGTTTTGATGCAGCGTCGCAAACTGTTCCACCAACTTCGGGTCCCACCAGCCTTGTGATGCTTCCGACCGCAGGGTTTGAATCGCAGCGCGAACGTCCACCGAATCGCGATACGGCCGGGCAGAGGTCAGCGCGTCGAACACATCGGCGATCGAAACGCACCGAACCGGCGTGGGAATCTGATCCGCTTTTAAACCGTCGGGATATCCCGATCCATCGAGCCGTTCATGGTGGCTGCGAATGATCGCGAGCGCACCTTCAAAATCCGGAAGTCCGGAAAGAATGTTGTGTCCGATCACCGGATGCAGCTTCACCATCTCGTACTCGTCGAGCGTGAGTGCGGCGGGTTTGCGCAAGACCGCATCCGGAACGCCGATTTTGCCGATGTCGTGGAGAAGCGCGCCGATGTGAATCGTCTCGATGTCGGTTTGCGTGCACTCTTCAAGTTGGGATGCCAAAAGGCAGGCGTTGTGACTGACTCGAAGCGAGTGTCCTGCCGTGTAAGGGTCTCGCGCATCGAGCGCCGCAGTGAGTGCGTGCACCGCAAACAAAAACGTTCGATCCAGTTTGTTCATCGCCTGGCGGAGCTGCGAGGTGTACGTTTCCACCAGCTTGTTATAAACGTCAATCGCCTCTTGCTGTGCGCGAATCTCTTGATACAGTTCGCCTTCGCTGGCGGCTTTTTGCTGAATGCAGACAAACCCTTCGATCTCGCCGGAATCGCCGATCACCGGATTCATAAAGAATGTCACGCAGATCGCCTCGCGGGCGTCGCGGAACAACTCCACCTGGGCCGACCAGGTTTCTCCGGCGCGTTCAGTCTTCCACGCTTCTCTCAGCGCAAGGTTGGTCGAGCAGATGCGATAAACGTCGGCAGGGCTGCAGGATTGAATCGCCGAATCGGAACGGCCCGACAACCGTTCGAACGCTTGATTGACGAACAGAATGTGACCTGCCGAATCCAGCACCATCACGGCCGAAGGCGAATTGGCAAGCGCATAGCGGAAGGCGGCATGCCAGTTGACGGCGTTAAACCCCCCGACGGGGCGCTCACGACTCTTCCAGCCGTTATGAAGGTCCTGCGGATCAGTAGTTTCCAATTCTCATTGCCCCCGAAGATCGTTGGGGCTCCCCAAATTGTTAGTATCGGCGCAATGTGCGGTCGCAGACAGGTGTGCCGCCCAAGCCGGATTGGGTAGTTTCCCTATTCGACATGCGCACCGACAAAATCTATTCCACATTCGCCCTTTTGGCGGCGTTCTCGGCGGCCTGTGCTCAGCCCTCGCTGGAAACCCTTGCCCAATCTGTGAAGTTTCGAAACATCGGCCCTGCCATCACAGGCGGGCGGGTGATTGACATCGAATCGAGCGCCTTGCAGCCCAATCTGATTCTTGTGGCGGGAAGCGCGGGCGGATTGTGGCGGTCGGTGAACGGCGGCGTAACCTTCAGCCCGGTGTTCGAAAAGTACGGGACGGTTTCGATCGGCGACGTGGCGATCGCCCCGGGCGATCCTAAAATCGTTTGGGTGGGAACCGGAGAAAACAACAATCAGCGCAGCGCCCACTGGGGCGACGGAGTTTACAAGTCAGAAGACGGCGGCGTTACGTTCCAAAACATGGGACTGAAAAACAGTTTTCATATCGGACGCATCGCCATTGACCCGAAAAACCCGAACGTCGTTTTCGTTGCGTCAATGGGCGCTATGTGGACTCCGGGCGGAGACAAAGGGGTTTACAAAACCGTAGACGGCGGAAAAACCTGGACTCAGGTTTTGAAAGGCAGCAACGACACCACAGGTTTTATTGATGTAGCGATTGATCCAAAACGTCCATCTACAATTTTCGCGGCGGCGATGGATCGCATCCGCAGACCGTGGAACTATCGAGACTATGGCGCAGGCTCGGCGATTTACAAATCAACCGACGCAGGAAAGTCGTGGAAGCGGCTTTCAGGAGGGCTGCCCACGCACGACAAAGTCGGCCGCATCGGCATCGCGATTTTTCCTGGCAACAGCAAAATCGTTTACGCCACGATTGACATCCCTTCGGCGCCCGAAGGCGGCCAAGCCGGCACTGCGATTCTCAAATCCGAAGACGGCGGCGAAAAATGGACGAAAATGAACTCCGGCCGCGTGCAGGGCAACTACTATTACGGTCAAATTCGCGTTGATCCCAAGAACTCGCAGCGCGTGTACGTGCTGGGAACAAACCTGACTCGAAGCGATGACGGAGGCAAAACGTTCAAGAACGTCGCAACCAGCGCACACGTGGATTGGCACGCAATGTGGATAGATCCGAACTTTCCCGACCGGGTGCTTTGCGGATCGGACGGTGGGTTTCATATCAGTTATGACGCGTGCGATACCGTTGACTTTGTGAACACTCTGCCGATTCTGCAGGTGTACGACATCGGAGCCGACATGTCCACACCATACAACGTATATTGCGGAGCACAAGACAACGGCGTTTGGGGCGGGCCGAGCCGATCCAAAGACCCCGGAGGAGTTCGCAACAAAGATTGGAAAAGTCTGTACGGCGGAGACGGAATGTATTGCGTTCCTGATCCCGACGATCCGAACACCTTATATACCGAAGCGCAGTTTGCCTCGATGTCGCGCGTGGACGTGCGCACCCGACGATCGGTAAGCATCCGTCCGCGGGAGCAAGGCTTGCGGTTCAACTGGAACACGCCGATCGTCATCTCGCCGCACAACTCGAAGATTTTGTACACCGGAGCACAAAAGGTGTTTCGTTCGGTGAATCGCGGAGACAGTTGGACGGCGATCAGCGGCGATTTGAGCACCAACGATCCGGACAAACTAAAGGGGAACGTGCCGCATTGCACAATCGTCTCGCTGGCCGAATCGCCCGTAAAGGCGGGAACTGTTTGGGCAGGAACCGACGATGGAAACGTTTGGGTGACGCAGGATGGAGGTGCGAACTGGTCGCAGGTGAGCGCCAACATTCCCGACGCGCCGAAAAACTGGTGGGTCAGCCGAATCGAGCCTTCGCATTTTGCGGCGGGAACCGCCTATGTTGCGATTACCGGATACAGAGAGAACGATTTCCGGCCGCTTGTATACAAAACCACCGACTTTGGCAAAACGTTCGTTTCCATCGCGGGAAACCTTCCGAACGAACCTGTGGCCGTAATCCGCGAAGACAATCTCAATCAAAATCTGCTGGTCGTGGGAACCGAACTCGGCGCGTATCTGACGCTCGATGGCGGCAAAACGTGGGCGAAGTTCACCAACGGAGTGCCGACCGTTCCGGTGCAGGATGCGATCATTCATCCGCGCGACGGCGATCTGATTCTTGGAACGCACGGCCGCGGCATTCTCATCGGCAGCATCGCACCGTTCCGCCAGTTGGATGCCGACACGCTTTCAAAAGACCTGTATCTGTTTCGGCCTAACCCCGCGTTGATCTTTGATCCGATCTCCGATTCGATCGGGTTCGAAGGCGACCGCAAGTTCGGAGGTCCGAATCCCGATCCGTGCGTGATCGCATATTATTTAAAACAGGATGCGGCGGATGATCCGAAAATCGAGATTCTTGATGCGGCAGGCACCGTCATCCGAACCCTCACCGGGCCGAAAACCGCCGGAGTGAACAGCGTGGTGTGGAACGTTCGCGCGCAAGCCGCAAACGGCCGTCCTGCGCCCGCCGCGCCGGGAACGTATGGGGTGCGATTGACCGTCGGCACGCGCGTTCTTTCCACCACGCTTCAGGTGCAGGAGTGGAGAGATTAAACGCCGCGCAGCCGCTTGCTGGTGCGGGTAACTACCGAAGCGAGCCGGGTGTCCATCATCACTCCGTCGAACTCGTTCATCGTGTTGCGGCTCGAATCCGATTTTTTCAGCAGCCTTCGATACAGCGAGGGATTCCACAACGCTTTGGTTCCGTTTTCCACCAGCCAAAGATCCAAAAACCGCGGATCTATCGGTGAATGCAAGAACATCTCCAACACGTTGAAATACTCGCCCTCGATCGTAATCTGCACTCCGTTTTGCGCTGTGTAGTTGATAATTCTGTTGGGCAGGGTTTCAAACGCGGCCTTCAGGTCGGAAACCTGATACCGGTTGACGCCGTACTCGGTTACATAGGGCGACACGCCAACATACGCCACGCTGTTTGCCCAAGCGTAATGGTGCGCGCCTTGATCCAAAAACGGCTCGCCCCATATCGCGCGTTCTTGAGATTTGAAACTCTCGTAATTTTGATGAATCAGGTCGTTGATTCCGTCGCCTTCCTCGGCAGGAAACCCGATGGATCGCGCCCAAGCGCGGAAATCAGGATCGTACAGATTCCAGTACTGATAGCCGTCGAGCTCGGGGCCGTTGAACGCCTGCATTCGAACACCTTGCGGGAACAGATCGCGCATCCAGCTCACGACTCCCAGCAGGTGGTCGCGGATCGGCTGAATGTTTAACCCGATTCCCAACGCGCAGATCACGGCACGCGTGTCGAAAATCCTTCCGTTGTATTTGGTGTAGATCGCGTTAAACTGTTCGGTCGTAACAAACTCATCGAGCGTGGGATTGTAGGCAACGGGGCAGATCGTGTATTCGATCCCTTTTGCGAGGCAATCCTCGGTTACCTGAACCGCATGGTGAATGTCGTAAACATCCAGATACATGTACGGTTCGTTGGTTCGGAGTTTGGTAAACCCCCACTTGATGCACTGCTTGATCTGCGCGTCGCGGGTCTTGGCGTTTTTATCGAACGTCCAAAACCGGATATTCGCGCCGAAATGTTTAACGGCATAGCGCGACCCGTAGCTGGCCCTTTTGGATTTCGCGAGCGCCTTCAAAGGTGCGCGGAGAATCGGCAGAGCGCTCGCGGCGGCAAGCGCGCCAGCGCCGATCAGAAAATTTCTGCGAGAAACAAGATCCCTGTCCATAACATCGTCCGTGAAGCGAATCCGCAATAATCTGGGAAGCCCAGACTGTTTCGTTCCGCACGTCCGGCCATGGCAGACAGGTATTTGTGCAGTAGAGTAAATTCATAAGGTGTCTCATTCACCCGAAAACGTTGTGATTATCGGATCGGGCCCCGCAGGTTGGACGGCGGGGCTTTATGCCGGAAGAGCCGGGCTCAGTCCGCTTCTGTTCGCCGGGTCTCAGCCGGGCGGCCAACTCATGATTACCACCGACGTGGAGAACTATCCCGGTTATCCTAACGGCATCATGGGCCCAGCCATGATGGATGATTTCCGCAGTCAGGCGATGAAGTTCGGAACGCGCGTCGTTGACGAACCCGTAACCCGCGTCAACCTCGACGAAACGCCGTTCCGCGTGTATGCCGAAGAGCAGGAATACACAACCCGCACGCTGATCGTGGCGACAGGCGCCGACGCGAAATGGACGGGCGTGCCCGGAGAAAAAGAGTTCGGAGGGCATGGGGTGAGCGCATGCGCAACTTGCGACGGATTCTTCTTTCGCGGGAAAGATGTGATCGTGGTCGGCGGCGGCGATACCGCAATGGAAGAAGCCACGTTTCTTACGCGTCACGCAAGCAAAGTGTTCGTTGTGCATCGGCGCGATCAGCTTCGCGCCAGCAAAATCATGCAGGATCGCGCAATGCGCAATCCGAAAATCGAGTTCCTTTGGAACACCCACGTAACGCGCATTCTTGGCGAAACGTCGCCGATCAAAAAGGTAACCGGAGTTGAGCTCACCACATCGCCCGACGGGGCCGCGCGCGAAATGCGGATTGACGGGGTGTTCATCGCCATCGGACACAAACCGAACAGCGAGCTTGTGGCGAAGTGGGTGGACATTGACGATCTCGGCTACATCAAAACCGCGCCGCACAGCACCAAAACGCGCACTCCCGGTGTGTTTGCCTGCGGCGACGTGATGGACCGAGTTTTCCGACAAGCCGTAACCGCCGCAGGAACCGGATGCATGGCCGCAATCGAAGCCGAAAGATTCCTTGAAGCCGAACACTAAACTGGTTCTGCTGTGCGCAATCTGCGCTTGCTGGGGCTGTTCGAAGCACGCAGCGAATCCGCGGCCTTTTACAAGCCCGCTCGATCCGTGGTCGGTGGATTCTGACCAAATACCAGCATCGCCGTTCTGGCTTGCAAGCGATCTGGTCGGTGTGCGGTTTTTCGGGATTCCTGGGCCGCGCGATTCGGCATACTTCTTCATCGGCGACGCATTGATCCCGATAAGGCCGCCGATCGCAAGGGCCGTATTCGAAAACGGCGCGCTCCTTGGGGCTGACGACCTGAAAAGTTTCCATGCATCACTGAACTTCAAGAACGGCGTTGGCACCGTTCGGTTTTCCACCAACGCTGCGGAATATCGCATCCAAACGCGCATCGCCGTGTCGCATTTCGTCTTGCAGCGGATCACCTTGCAGACTAACGGTTCGAAAATCAGATTCCTGCTGCCAGCTTCTGCGCAGGGCACCGTGAAACTTAACTCGATTCTTCTGCTGATAAACGGCAAACCCGAACAGCCCGATCTGCATTCCGTTGATGACGGCGTGATGCTCGATCTTCCGCAGGCCGGACAGTGTGAACTGATGACCTGTGTTTCGGTTGGATCGCAAAGCGGTCATGCCGACTTCGACGCGCTGTGGAAGCAGGCCGACCGCGATTGGGAATCGAAGTGGAAAACCGACATCGTCATCCAGGGCCCGGCAGAAGATCAGCGCGCTGTGCGATCGTTTTTGTTCAACTTGTATCAGTCGGCGCCGGCGGTGATGCCTCCGATGGCGGCAAGCAGCGGGCTTTACCGCGGTCACAGGTTTTGGGATGCCGAAGCGTGGATGCTGCCCGTTTATGCGTTGATTGATTCCGCCGCTGCAAAACGATCCACCGCATGGCGCATTCGAAACACCCACAACGGCTTTGTTCCGTGGGAAGCCGGGCCCAACGGGCAGGATTGCACCGACAAAAACTTTCGGCGCGCGCTGCATCAGGTCGGATGGGTTTCATGGTGGCTGCAGAAGGCGGCGGCGCTCGGCCTTGCAGCCGAAAGCGATTGCCTAATACTTCAGCGGCAGCTTGCAAAGCAGGTGGAAACGCGCGCAGCCGTTCAAAACAACGTCGTTCATTTTTTAAAGGTCGAAAGCCCAGATGAAGGCGAAGAGCGCGATGACGATCTAACAACCAATCTGCTTGCCGCACGTTTATTAGAAAACTATTCCGACAACTTGGGCATCAAACTTCGCGCGGGAAAACTGAAGATCGCAATTCCCCGCGCGCAGGATGGACTCCCGGCAACTTACAACCATGATTCCATCAGAACATACACCCAAACCGCCGCGCTGCTTGCCCTTTATCCGCTCGAATACAGATTCGATAACGCAACCGCCGAAAAGATGTTCGACCGTTACAAGAACCTCACCGAAGCTTCCGGCCCGGCGATGAGCGACTCCATCCACGCCGTGATCGCCGCGCGCCTGGGCAGAAAGCAGGAAGCGTACGAGTTTTGGCAGCGGTCGTGGCGAAGATTCCTCGATCCCGATTCGATGGTCTTCAACGAGAGGGCGGCGCGGCCCTCCGGGTATTTCGCAACCGGTGCGGCGGGCTGTCTTCAAACGGTACTATACGGCTTCCTTGGAATCCGCATTTCCAACGATCAAGGTAAGATCGGCACTGCGTCGAAGCCTCTGCTGGGGGGCTGGCGCCTCGACGCAAAGCCGAATCTGCCGAGCGGCTGGAGCAGCATCACGTTCAAAGGGCTCCAGCTGTTTGATGGAAGGTACACAATTCATGCAACTCACAGTTCCGTTACAATCACCAAAGGGGGATAGATAGTTATGCAAACAGTCGTCTTGACGGTGGACTGCAAAGCGGCCCACCACGAGCGATGCTTCACCGGCGACATCATTAAACTTGCAGAACGGCAGTTCGTGCCGATCACCTGGCTCATTCACGTTTCCGAACTCGACCCATCGGCCAACACCAACTTTTACTACAAAGAGTTTTTTCACAAAATCCCGAGTTGGCACGAAATCGGAATGAACGTGTATTTCGAAAACGATCGGGGCTATGTGGAAGACCCGAAAGAGCGGGGCAACATCATTCAGATCGCCAAAGACGTTCTCAAATCGCACCGCACCAAGCCCAGCAGTTTCCGAGCGGGCTGCTTCGCCCTGCAGGCGTCTGACCTTCGTTACTTGGAAGACATCGGCGTGGTGGTGGATTCCAGCTCGGTAGCCGGAAGCGATTACAAAATGTTCGTGGATTGGACGGGCGGCCAAACGTCGCCCTATCACCCAAGCTACGACGATGTGCGCAAAGAAGGCAGCTCAAAAGTGCTGTGCGTTCCCATCGCCACGGCAAATGGCAAACATGCTTACTTGGATCAGAATCCCGACGATGTCATCGCGATTCTCGAAGCGAATCAGGACAAGCGCGTGCTGTGCGTCGGCATGAGGGATTATCAAGACTGCCTCGACGGTCTGGAAAAAGTGATCCGCCACATGCGGGGCAAAGAGGCTCATTTCAGCACGCTCACGCAATGCGCAAGCGAACATTACGAGCACGAACTGCACCCGGTGTAAATCAAAACGCCGCGGCTACGACTTGATTTTTGCGGCGATGGCGATCAGCTCGTCTACGCTCAAGTTCGTCGAACCGAGCGAATAGCGAACCTCGCCCTTGCGCCATGTGATCACGTTCATTTTATAAGGCACCGTAGCCTCATACGCGTAGCATTCCGAAAGCGCGTTCGATTTCATCGGCTTTGGCTGCCCCAAAATGAAGAACGCATACGCGCCGAGCGGCGAGCCGTTTTTCGTTTGGCAGAACGTCACCGTCTCGCCGGTCTTCGGGTCAACGAAGTCGCTTTTTGCGGTCAAGGTGGGCTTGTTCCGGTCGGTCTGATTCTGCTGCCCCGATCCGTTTTCTCCTTGCGTTTGCGAACGAATCACGCTTCCGTCGCTGTTAAGAACGAACTCCCGCTGGCCCGAACCGTCATCAATCACGATCTGAAACGTTCCGGTAACGGCGTCGCCGCTGGCCGTCGTTGGGGCCGCGAGCACAACATTAGCGTTTCCTCCGCTCGAGTACATTTGAGCGATCATGCCGTTCGCCGCCTGCCGCGCCAGCCGCATCTCTCTTCTTCGGTTTTGATCTTGCGCGCGCTGGTTGTTCGCGTTCGAATTCTGAGAAGGCATCGCGCTCATGGAAAACTCTCGAAAGTTCGTCTGCGCATATCCGAATGGAGATGAAGGGTCGAAAGCCACCGCCCACTTGGTTTCGGGAGACTTCACTTTCGCATTGATATCGGCGATGTCCTTTTTAAACTCATCGCCGCCCTTGAGCGATCGCACGTTCATTAAAGTTGCCGCCGAAACTACGCCGCGGATGATCACGGCGTCTGCGGCCGGCTTGAATTCCGCCTCGTCCATCTTCGTTCGCAAATCCACTTCGGTGATCGTGCGCGAATAAGTGAGCGTGCCGCCGAAATAATCTTCCTGACGCATCGCAAGCCCGGTCTCTTTGTCAATCCACAACTTCTGATAATCCTGGTTCATCGAATCGGGCCGATCCAACACGTTCAGAACCAAGCAGTCGCGCCCCGCAACTTTTTCTTCTTTGCCTGGAATCACGCGCTTATCAAGCGCCTTTTCAATCCCTTTCAAATGAAACTCCAGATCGGCGCGCGAAAACGCCGGAACCGCTAAGGATTCCAACGCCTCGGGAACCGACGGGATCGGCAGACGAAGCAGCGTTTTCGGGTTGCCGTTAAGCCATGTGTAAACCCCAGTCGGGCCGACCACTTCGACCCTCGGCACGCCTTCCAGCTCGCCGCCGATCGGAATCGTCGTGGTGTATCGAATCAGGTCGCCCTTCCGGCTCACCTCGAAACTTTTTTGCACGCCCCCGCCGGTGCGGATCGCCACCTTCGCGGTGATCGTATCGGGCTTCTTCCAGCCGTCTTGAGCCAAACCGGGCAGGGAACACACAACCAGCAATGCCGCTATACAGGTCTTCATTGCGAAACCTCCAGAAACAGATAGTCTACTAAGTCGGACGATTAACCAACTCCCCAAGTACGCGAATCTACGTTTTTTCAGGCAGAGCCTGTTCCCCGGCTGCCTGGTTTAGAGTCCGCCAAACCAAGAACTGCTGCCGCAGATCGGCCAAAAACGGCCGGTTCACGTTCACCCAATGGTCGGGGTCGCCGCTCACCCTTCGGAGCCTGACGAGAACCTGGTAAATGCTCGGATCGCCCGCCGTCTGAAAACTGAGCTCCACCATCTGCTGCACACCCAAATCGAAAGGCCGAAGCCAGCACCGGGCCGACGTTACAAACCTCGCATCTTCCAACCGAGTTTGAGAGTCCTCGGAAACGTACGCGCCGATCGAATACGCGTTGTGCGCCGAAAACCACCGGTGATAAAACTCGCACAGACCGCGCGCCTGGTCTTTCGATACCGTGAATGGAAGCGATATCATCCATTCATCGCCTTCTGGTGTTGCCGTCCGCCAATCGGATTCGCTTGCAGGTGTGGCGATGCGGGCGGCGATTTTTGCCGGAAAAAATGTGCTCGCCAATACCACGCCGGAAACCATCGCCACCGCCGCCAGCCCAGTCAGGCTGCTGTAGTTCAGATTCAAACCCGCAAACAGAGCACTCCCGCCCACATATCGGGCAACGATCTGCGCGCCGATGTATCCGACGACGCTGCCGATGATCGCATACACCAGCGATTCCGCAAAAAACAAAGCCGAGATCTGTTTGGGCGAAAGACCGATGGAAGACAGAATCGCAATCTCCGATCTGCGTTCCACAACGCTCGTGATCATCGTGTTCAACACCATAATTCCAGCGATCAGCAGCGGCAGAACCAGATATTCAAAACCTCTGCCCGATGTTCCGGCCACGGCGCTGAACCGCTTGATTCCGCCTCCGCTCGATGCATAAAGGTTAATCCCCGTTCGAGGAAGGAGCGCCTGCAGCGCGCCCGCGGTCTGTTCGTCCGATTCAAAACTCACGGCGACGTTGCGGATGTCGGCTCCGATCGCGATCGCCGTGCTTGCGGGCATCATCACAACGCTCGAAGGGTCGAGCCGCACATATTTGCGAAACGCAAGTCCCCCTGCGCGGCCGATCGTCTTCAAACGATCCGAAGCGCGAAAATCGGCGGGCATCAGCGGTTCGTTATCTAAATCGAAAACCGTTTTCAACCGCGCATCGTCGGCGATGCCGATGACTTTGAACTCCACTCCCGCAATTTTTACTTTGGCCGAGCCGACATCCGCGGCCGCAATCGCAAGCTGGCTCGCAACCGACGATGGAAGAATCACGCACTTGCGATCGTCTTTCGAAAACCATCTGCCGTTCGGTTGCAGCGCGGTTTGCGGTCTCGTAATCTGCGACTCCTGCGGATCGAGACCCAAAATCGCCGCCGCTTCCACCGAACGCGAACCGTTTCGCACCGTGACCACAGAAAACGAACTCGTTTCGCCGCCATAAAACCACGCTCGCTTACCAACCGCTGCCTGCCCGCCGAACTCCGTTTGAATCATCCGAAACGCGCTCTCATCCAAAGGATCCAAACCGTAAGAACGAAACAGAATGCCGTGATAGCGCGGCGTGCCCGGCGCCGGCACAGCGTTAAATCGCACGTCGCTCTCCACACTCGCAAAACTTAGACACGCAAATGCGGCGATCACAACGGAAACGGCAGTGAGAATCGTGCGCGCTTTGCGCCTTCGCATGTTGCTCACTCCGATCGCGAGCGCGGTAAAAAACAGCCCTAATTTGGCCGCTTTTCGATCCGATTGGCCTTCCTCCCGCATCCGACCCACTTCCTGCAAACTCGACTCGAATTTTCCGACCACGAACACCATGACGATCATACTCAGCGCGCCCAAAGCAAACGCCACAAAAATGATGAACGAACTGTCTGTCAGATCAAATGCGGGATGAAGCGCGCGCAGCAAACCGAAAAACATCACGAACAGACCGAAGCACAACGCAAGCTGTTTGGCGATCGTTTTCGATGCAAACAGCAATCGTTCCAAAAAATAACTCGCCGGCAGAAGCAGCGCCATGTAAAACAGCAGTCCGTTCAACACGTCTTGCGTCGCGCTCAAGATCATCGGATGCGTGGTGAGCGCAAGCCCCCACGCTTGCGTCGCATACCGCTGCGATTCAAGATCGCTGCCTGCCGTTCGTTCGTCTTCGGCTTGCTGCAAAAGCCTTTGCGTTTGCAAATGAAGCCGCTCGATGCCCGGATTTGCTATGTGGTGTTTGCGCAAACGAGACAGCCGCCAGTCGTCTAAAAGCCAAAGATCCCAGGCTGTTGCGAGCGGCGCATCGAGCCGCCCCGATGCAGGGAAGTTGTTCCCGCTGTAGCCCTCGCCCGCGGGCACGCTCGGCGTAGAATGGGTCAGCGCCAATCGCGCGCCGCTGTTGCCGATTCTTCCCGTCAGGTCGAACGGATCGTTGGGATCAACAAACAGCGCGGCGCAATCATCCGCGGCCGCTCGATATTTGAAATCTCCAAACCGCATCAGCCACGAGCCGCTTTTTGGATAGCCGTGGCTGCGCGCATCCATCAGATAATATGAATCCAGCGGTTTCATCAATTGCGGATCGGTTGTGCCCGTAATCAGATAAACCGCGCACGGAAAAACAACCAACGGCAGCTCCATGTACGCCGTATTCATGCTGAAAAACGGCAGATAGCCCGACCTGTAAGACTGGCTCACATCCAAAGCAAGCGCGATGCGCGACCGGTCGTCGAGCGCATACGCCCATGCGAATTTCATCACACGCTTTGCGGGTTCCCAGCACGTTGCGGGCGGCACGCCCAGCAATCGGTAGCGCGCGTCGCCTTGCGATGCCCGAACCATCTCCAGCCCACGCACACCCATATAAGTTGGATAGGTGTTCTCAAGCGTTACGATCGCCCCCGGCACCGGCTCATCGGGCAGAAAACCGCGCGAACTTCGATAACGCAAAACCTGCCCCGATACCGTGCCGAATCCAGCCGTGAAACTCAGCCTCGACATCGTTCCTCCATGCCGAAACGGCATCACAAATCCGCTTGAACGCGATTCGTCTTGCGTGTCGTTGGTCAAATGATGAACAAAACACGCAATCGTTCTGGTCGAAACCGCAAGGTTCGCAAAGTTCACCCTGTCAGGAGTGTCGAGAGGCGTATCCTGATAACTCCGCGAATCTTCGAGCGCCGCGAACGTGATCGCGTTTTGCCCCGCTTGATTCAGAATTTCGGCTTCGCAGGCGAACCTGCCGGGAATCACGTTTCTCCAATCTCTTCCATCGGGGTCGTTCACGCCGTCGAAATACACCTGCTTTGCGGCAAGCCTTTGAACGTTTGCGATCTCAGCAACTCGGCTGCCCAAAGTGCGCGCAACCGCCCTCTCCAAATCTTTGTTCTCGTCGCGATAATCGTCCCACCAGCCTTGCGCAGTTGAACAGACCGCACTCGATCCGCTGCTCAAATCGAGCGTCGCCGAAAACTGCGGCGCATGATTGCCGATGATCGCCCAATCATCTTTGAATCGCTTTTCGATGAACTCCTTCAATCCTTGAAATGCCAAAAAGTGGCCGCTTGTGACCACCAGAAGCACACTGCGGCCAGGTGGATGCTTCGCAAGCAGTTTCCGAAGTTCGAGCATAGCGCTCAGCCCGCACGATTGATCCGCCCCGTGCGGCAGCCCCGGCACAACCGACATCGTGTCCGAATATGCAGTCAACATCACCCATTCGTTTTTCAGCTCAGGGTCAACGCCTGGGATTTTCAGATAGTAGTTCGCGGCTTTCGCATCAATCAGTTTCTGATCGCACTCCAGCCTCACCTGCGAACCGATGAGCGCATTCAAAATCGGTTCATCTTTTTTTTGAACGATGAACCGCGGAACGTCAACGGGGAGCGTCGTCCATTTCGATTCGCCCTCGCCGCGCATCGTGTCATCGGGCCACCGAAACACAACGGCCTTCGCCCCCAAACGCATGCATTCGCGCCAGTTCGATCCCGAATTGAAATCCAATATCACGATCTTCTCGCGCAGCCGTTTTCCTCGGATCGCATCAAACGATCCGTCGCCGCAGTCCTCGATCTGCGCCGTCATATCGCACGCACTGGTTTGAACTCCGTTCGGCCAAAGCGGAAAAAGCCGCACCGTTCTGCTTCCGCAACTCAGCCGCGCCGTCGCATTCGGGTCGGGCATCACCAGGTCATAAGTTTCCGCAGTCCATTCGAAGCCCATCGTTTTCAGTCCCGTGCCAAACCGAGGTTGACTGCTCAATCCGATCAACGTGCGCTGAAGCGAGCGTGGAGAGATTT
>JAJPJR010000048.1 GCA_021324165.1 Armatimonadota bacterium | reverse complement strand
GAATTCGACTTCCGAGCCTTCCGCCTGCAAAGCGATTTGTCCGGATGACGCCGTGCAGTTGTATCCGTCATTAACCAGGTCGCCGTTCACCCACACTTTGATGGTGTTTTTGCGGCATTCGATGATCATGGTGTTCCATTCGCCGGGCTTATGTTCGGAACCGTCGGTAAGGTTCAAAATGCGGCGAGCCTTGTTTCCATCCACGCCCCAGTTTTCCTTCGGCCCGCGGCGTTTTTCCATGTCGGGCACGGTGATGTCTTCGCCGATGCACCAAAAGTCGCCGGCATCGCCGCTTTGCATCTGCACCTCGATGGATTTTGGAAACATTCCATAAAGCGCGCGCGGAGTGGAGCAGTGAACCAGAACGCCGCAGTTGCCGGGCGCGGCTGAAAAGCGATACTCGACGGTCAAGCGGTAATCGTGAAACGACTTGTCGGTAATCAGGTGTCCGCCGGGAGTGCCGAGACTCACCAGCATTTTGTTGCGGACGATGAACGGTTTTTTGCCGTTGGGATCGTTGTCGAGGGCGGGCACATCCATGTGCCAGCCTTTCAGATCGCGGCCGTTGAAAAGCGATTGAGTTTTGACTGCCGGCGCGGCCGTCAAGGCGCCCAGGAGCAGAGAAACTGCAAAGATCATGCGCCGATTGTACCGACGAGGGGAAACTTTGGTTCCATCCTTCCCGCTGCGTTTAGGGGGCAGGTGGCGCGTAGCGCCGGATGGGGGTACACCCCCTTCACCGTTCGCTTCGCTCACGGGGCTTCCCCCTGGTTCCAGGGGGAAGCGTGGTATCGGAGGCAGCGTGGTATTGGAGGCAGCGTGGAATCGGAAGAAGCGTGGATTTCTGATTTCCATCATTCGGCCCTCGGCTGCTTTACAAGGTTCCTGCGATCCACTATGGCCGTGACGGCAACAATCAGCCAAAACGCCCCTCCGAGTGCCAGGTTGTAAGTCACGATCGCCGTCCCTGAAATCCCGATCGGATCAAAGAGCCGAACGCTCGCGGTGAGCGAGCCGTGCATGAGCATCGCCATTGGCAGGCTGGGCGTTCGGTCGAACAGGCGCACCATCAAGATGCGGTATGGCGGAAGAAACGAAAGACACATTGCAGGCAGATAGAGCCACATCGAAAGTCCACCGGAGGTACTCGAGCTGCCCCACCAAATCGGGAGAAAGTGCCAGGCACCCCACAAAACTCCAACGATAAGACCTGTAATGAACGACGAAAGCCGTTTGCGAATCGTGGGGATTGCAAATCCGGTCCATCCTAATTCTTCGAAGACCCCCGCGGCGACACCTGACATCAGAGCCGCGACGATATGCGCAACTTTGTCCTTTGCTATCGCAACTCCGGGAGTGAACGCACTCGACCCCGCCGATAACAGAAGGAGCACCGACAGCACGGTGACCGGCGCGATGAGAAGAGCGTACGCATACCATTTGCCGCCGACGCCCCAAGGCTTGAGCCGGGAAACATAGGCGTTCAATCCGGCGCGGCCGCGGACGATCGCAGTCATCGCGACGCCGGCTATGCTTGGACCGAGCAGCATCGCCGCGATTGCGGGCGCAAGGAGACGGGCGAAATCCTCCTCCGTGCCCGGAAACCCGCCCGGACCTATCGCTGTGAACAAAGTCCCCCACGAGATGACGAAGGTGACGATGAAGTATGCAAGCGCGGAATGGCGATGCAGGAGGGCTTTCACCTTTTCAGCATACACGGAGCCAAACTGAGCAGCAGGAAGGCGGGCGCGCGGGCATTGGGCTTGCGCAATCTCCGCCGCGCCGAGGGAAGAAGACAGCCGCTTCCTCACAAAGGAGGAGGCGGCTGTTTCCAATGAACAAGAAACGCCGTGTTAGATTCCGGAGCCGCCGCCTCCGGGCTTGGCGGGTGGAGGCGCGGTCTTGCCGCCGCCGTTGGGCGCTTTGATTCCGGCCTTGTGACGGTTTTTCATCATCTCGGCCAGTTTGGCGCGCTGTTCAGGGGTCAGGACGGCCTCGATCCGGTTCCTCATTCCCTCGTGAAGCACCTTGAGCTGCTGCTGTTTTTGGGCGGGGGTCAAGTTGGGGTTGTTTCGAATCGCCTTGGCCTGAACTTGGGTGGATTTGAAGATGCCTTCGATCTGCTGACGCTGAGAGGGGGTCAGGTTGAGCTGGTTGAGCATCCCCCACATGCGCCCCTTCTCTTTGAAGGCGCCGGGCTTGGCGATCTTCGCGCGGCTCGTTCCGGGTTTGGCTGGGGCGGTCTTTTGCGCGACAGCCGCCGAGGCGACGAGAAGGGAGGCGGCCACAACTGCCGCCACGAAAAATCTGCTGAGTTTCATCAGGTGTTTGCTCCTTGGTTTGTGCATGACATCGGGTCAATACGACCTGAGAAGGTGAGACGTCGGAACGGGGCCTGGGTTCAGTTGCGGGCTCTTAGGCTGGCGGTTCTTGACAGGCCGCGCTAGTTTGTTGCATAATCTTCCGCCGCCCAGCCTCCACTGGAGTTGCGGGCGCTTGCTTTCGGATTTCGGAGGAATCAATGGCCAGACAGAAATTTGAGCGGACAAAGCCGCACGTCAATATCGGAACCATCGGTCACGTGGACCATGGCAAGACCACCCTCACGTCTGCGATTACGAACGTACTCTCGGCGCAAGGGCTTGCGCAGCGCAAGAAATATGATGAAATTGACGCTGCTCCCGAGGAAAAGGCGCGCGGCATCACCATTAATATTTATCACGCGGAGTACGAGACGCAGAAGCGGCACTACGCGCACGTGGACTGTCCGGGTCACGCCGACTTCATCAAGAACATGATTACCGGCGCGGCGCAGATGGACGGAGCGATTCTGGTTGTGGCCGCAACCGACGGGCCGATGCCGCAGACGCGCGAACACATCCTTCTGGCCAGGCAGGTGGGCGTGCCGTCAATCGTGGTGTTTATGAACAAGTGCGACATGGTGGACGACCCCGAACTGCTCGAAGTGGTGGAACTCGAAATCCGAGATTTGCTCAGCAAATATGAGTTTCCAGGCGACGAGATTCCGATCATCAAAGGCTCGGCGCTGAAAGTGATGGAGCAGGATCCGATCAATTTGGAAGACGAGTGGACGAAGAAGATCGTGGAGCTGATGGATGCGGTGGACAACTACATCCCCACGCCTTCGCGCGACAAAGATAAGCCGTTTTTGATGGCTGTGGAAGACGTGTTCACGATCACGGGCCGCGGCACGGTGGCAACCGGGCGCGTGGAGCGTGGACAGCTCAAGTCCATGGAAGAGGTTGAAATCATCGGTCTTCGCGAAGAGAGCAAGAAGACGGTGGTAACCGGAATCGAGATGTTCCGCAAAACGCTGGACTATTGCGAGGCCGGCGACAACGTCGGGCTGCTGCTCCGCGGCGTTGATCGTGATTCGATCGAGCGGGGAATGGTTTGTGCCAAGCCTGGCTCGATCAAACCTCACACCAAGTTTCTTGCGCAGGTTTACGTTCTCAGCAAGGAAGAGGGCGGACGGCACACGCCGTTCATTTCGGGTTACCGCCCGCAGTTCTACTTCCGAACGACCGACGTTACCGGAGAACTGAGACTGAAAGAGGGCGTGGAGATGTGCATGCCGGGTGACAACGTGGAGATGCACGTCGAGTTGATTCAGCCGATTGCGATGGAGGAAGGCTCGAAGTTCGCGATCCGCGAGGGCGGGCGAACGGTCGGAGCCGGAACGATCATCAAGGTCGAAAGTTAACGAACATGGCAACGGACAGGGTTCGAATTAAATTGAAGGCGTACGATCACCGTGCGCTCGACCAGTCGGCGCAGAAAATCGCCGACACGGTTCGACGCACGGGTGCGCGCTTGCACGGGCCTCTGCCGCTGCCGACCGATATCCGCCGTTTTTGCACGATCCGCGGGCCCCACATTGATAAGGAGTCCATGGAGCATTTTGAAATCAGGGTTCACAAGCGGCTGATTGATATTTTGGAACCCACGAACAAAACCATTGACGCGCTGATGCGGCTCGATCTGCCAAGCGGCGTTGACATCGAGGTAAAGACCGCGTAACAGGAGTTTGATAGGCCTCAGAGCGAACCGTTGCGCGCCCCGAACGTAACACCGAAACGTCACACGGGCAACGCGAAAAGCACGGGACTTGCGGAGGAGGCTTCAGGAGTGACAATGCTGCCAGGAATCTTGGGCCGAAAAATCGGAATGACGCACCTCTTTGATGAAGAGGGGCGGCTGATTCCTGTTACGGTCATTCAGGCTGGCCCGGTTTATGTTACACAGGTGAAAACCGTGGAAAGCGACGGGTACGACGCGGTGCAGGTCGGGTTCGAAGAGTGCAAGTCGCGCAGGCTCACTCACCCTTCTGCGGGGCATCTGAAGAAAGCGGGCGTGGGTCCGTTGAAAGTGCTTCGCGAACTGCGCGGAAAGATCAATGCGGCTCCGGGTGAGAAGTTTACGGTCGAGATCTTTTCGGTTGGGGACAAAGTGAAAGTTGTAGGCACGAGCAAAGGCAAAGGTTTTGCCGGAGCCGTGAAGCGGCACCATTTTCGCGGTCAGCATATGACGCACGGATATATGACTCACAGGCGGCCGCTTTCGAGCGGAGCGACGGGGCCGGCGCGTGTGTTCAAAGGATCGCGCAGGCCGGGGCATATGGGCGATGTAAAGACGACGCAGCCGGGAGCGCGCGTTGTGCAGATTGATGCAGAACGGAATCTGATTCTGCTTTCGGGAAGCGTTCCGGGAGCGGCCGGAGGGTTGGTTCAAATTCTGAAGACGGGTTCGAAATGATGGCGAGTTTGAAAGTGCTCAACAAGGCCGGAAAATCGGCAGGCGAGATTAAGATTGGCGAAGCGTTGGCTTCGGCCAAGGCAAGCGCGCCGGCGATGTATCGGGCGGTGATCGCCGAAGAAGCGAACAACCGGCAGGGAACGCAAAAGGCCAAAACTCGTGCAGAAGTTCGAGGCGGAGGCCGAAAGCCTTACCGCCAAAAGAAAACGGGGCGTGCTCGACAAGGTTCGATAAGGGCGCCCCATTATTATCATGGCGGAGTTGTGTTCGCACCGACGCCTCGGGATTATTCGCAGAAGGTCAACAAAAAGGAGCGGCGGCTGGCGATTTTGGGAAGTTTGGCGGCGAGGATTGAATCGGGCGACGTGATCGTGGTGGATTCCATTCAGTTCGGTGCTCCGAAAACAAAAGAGGCTTTCGAACTGCTGAAAAACGTAGGCGCGGATGAGGCGAAGCGGGTGTTGGTGATTCTGCCTGAGCACGATAAAACGTGCTGGCTATCGTTTAGAAACCTTCCGAATGTGAAAGTGCGCACGGCGCCATCGAAAGGGGATGGCAAAGGCGCGGCGGTCGGTTTCAGCGCACGCGATCTGCTTGTGGCGCACAAGATCGTGATCGCAAAGGATGCCTTGGATGCCATTCAGGAGGCTTGGACGTGAAGCGGCCCGACGAACTGATTATTAACCCGGTTTTGACGGAAAAGACCGTTCGTCATGCCGAAGACGGGAAGTATGTTTTTCATGTTGCTCCGCACGCGAACAAAATCGAAATCGCGCGGGCGATCGAGGCGATTTATAACGAAGGGAAGAAACGGGAGAAAGATCAGATTCGCGTGATCAAAGTGAACGTTGTGAACGTGACGGGCAAAACTCGCAGAGTGGGTGCGAGGAGCAAGGGAAGGCGTCCGAATCGGCGCAAAGCGATCATTACGCTCGCTCCGGGACAGACCCTCGAAGGATTCGGTGTATAGATGGCAATCAAGAAGCACAAACCCACATCGCCCGGGCGCAGATTTCTGATCAGTTCGGATTACAAGGAGATCACGAAGAAGACTCCGGAGAAATCGTTGACGGGCGGGATATCGAAATCGGGCGGCAGGAATGCGACCGGGCGCATCACTTCGTTTCATCGCGGAGGCGGAAACAAACGGCGGTATCGGATCATTGACTTTAAGCGCGACAAAGAGAATGTGCCCGCGAAAGTGGCGGGAATCGAATACGATCCGAACCGCAGCTGCCGCATCGCGCTTTTGCATTATAAGGATGGCGAGAAGGCGTACATTCTTGCGCCAGACGGAATCTCGGTTGGAGATGTGGTGATGTCGGGTCCGGATTCAGATATCCGCGTTGGGAACTGTCTGCCGATTTCGCAGATTCCGCTTGGAACGTTCGTTCACAACGTGGAACTGCAGCCTGGGCGCGGCGGACAGCTTGTGCGGTCGGCTGGTCTTGGCGCGCAGATTATGGCGAAGGAAGCGGGGATGGTAACGCTGCGCATGCCGAGCGGCGAGATGCGTTTGGTGCATGGGACGTGCAAGGCTTCGGTCGGAACGGTTGGCAATCAGCAGCACGAAAACGAAGCGTTGGGCAAAGCGGGCAAAAAGCGCGGCAAAGGAAGGAAGCCGCATGTTCGGGGAGTGGTGATGAGTCCGCGCGACCATCCGCACGGCGGCGGGGAAGCCAAATCTCCTGTGGGACGAAAGAAGGGCCCGGTTGATCGGTGGGGGAACAAAGCGTTGGGAACAAAAACGCGCACCAACAAGCGCACGAACAAATTCATTGTGCGCAGGAGGAAGAAGTAATGGCGCGCAGCATTCGCAAAGGGCCGTTCATCGATGAGCATCTGAAGCAGAAAGTGGATGCGCTGAACAGCAGCGGGCGGAAAGAGATTGTGAAAACGTGGTCGCGGCGGAGCACGATTCTGCCGGAGATGATTGGGCATACGTTTGCGGTTCACGATGGGCGCAAACATATTCCGATCTATATTACGGAAAACATGGTGGGGCATAAATTGGGCGAGTTCGCTCCGACCCGAACGTTTCGCGGGCACGGCGGGGACAAAGCGACGAAGGTGAAGCCAACAGCATGATGACCGCACTGACTTTGGGCTGGGTGATGACGTTGGGAATGCCGCAAGGCGGCAAGGCCGCGGCTCCTGCGCCTGCGGCTAAAGACGTGATGCTCAAGCGGGTTTATAAGCTCGATGAGAAGCAGGGATATACGTTTGAAATGACGATGGGCGCGGGCGACGGCGATCTGAAAATCGAGGGCGGATTCAACTGGAGCGCAGTGAAACTGGATGGAACCGGAGCAGACATTTTGATCGAGACGACAAAACTCCGAGTGAGCTTTAATGGGCAAGGCGAAGACGCTCCCGATCTGCCAAAGCCGTTGACGCTGAAATTCGACGAGTTTGGAATGCCCACGAAAATTGATTTGGATGAGGATTCCAACCCTGCGATCGGACTGTTGGTGGCGTGCTATCTGCCAAACAAAGGAGTGGCACTCGGAGGGACGTATCCGATCAAGTGGGAAAGTTCGGACGGATACAAACTGGATGGTACGGGAACGCTGATTGCGACGGGGCGGCTTTATGAAGAGCATGTTTCGAAGATTCAGTTCGAGGCGAAGACGACGGAAAAGAGCGGCGGCGAAGGAAAGATCAGCGGAACTCTTTATGCGAATTTGGACACCGGCAAGTTGGTGAAAGCAGAAGGAACTGCGGAATTTGAAAGTGACGGAGAAAAATCTACAGGCAAGATGGTGATTGCCAAAGTGAGACAGAAATGAAATCAAAAACAGTTGGGTTGTTCGCGGTGGTTGCGATGGTCGCTGCGTTTGCAACGCAAGATTCGATCTCGTTCGAACGGAAGTATAAGGAAGGCGACAAGGACAAGTACAACGTTTCAATGAACGTGAACGGCGATATGGGTGAAGTTCAGATTACGATGGCGATTGCGCAGACGGTGAAAAAGGTTTATCCCGACGGCGGCGCCGACATCGAATCGCAATCGAGCGACATGAAGATCAAGTTCAACGGTCAAGAGATGAACGCGGGCAATCGCCCGATGCCTGCGACGACCGAACGTTTCGACAAATATGGAATTCCGAGCGGCAAATCGTCGGGCGGCAACGGCGCGAATATGAATTTCCTGCGGTTTGCATCGGCGCTTCCGAGTCAGGGAATTAAAGTCGGGCAGACGATTGCCATTGATCGAAAAGATCCTGAGAACCCGAAGAACACGGTGAAAGGCACGATGACCCTGGACAGCATCACGAACGGCATCGCGAAACTGATTGTGAACTGCGATGTTACAAGTGACGCTACGACAACTCCGATGAAGATCGCTTTGACGAGCAATGTGGAAGTTTCGAGCAGCAAACCGAAGCGCGTTGAAGGCACGATTTCGAATCTGCCCGCGCAGCAAGGAATGAACATCAAGGCGATCCAGTTCGTGATGGAGAGGGCGAATTAGAGGAAGGCGATGCAAGTACGCGCTGTAGGCAGAAACTTCCGCGTTCCACCCAAAAAGGTGCGAATCGTGGCAAGAGAGGTGAAGGGCAAGCATGCCGTTCACGCGATGGGTCTTTTGCGCTATCACCCAAGCAAGCCTGCGCGTCTTTTGGCCAAGGTCGTGCGCAGCGCGTTGGCGAACGCGGTGAACAATCACGACCTGAGTTCGGAAACGTTGGTGATTCGAAAAATTGATGTGGATGAGGGGTATCGGCTCAAACGGATGGAAGCGCGCTCGATGGGCCGCGGCAACCGGATCTTGAAGCGAACCAGCCACATCACGGTGGTGCTGGAAGACGGCGAGCCGTTCACATTGAAGCGCAGCGCCGCAAAGCCGAAGCCAAGGCCGAAACTCGAATGGCCCAAACTGAAGAAAGAAGTGAAGCCGAAAGAGGAGGAGCCCGCTGCCGAGCCGGTTCAGGCCGAAGGAGAGGAGTCGTAATGGGTCAGAAAGTTCATCCTATCGGCTTTCGCATCGGAGTGATTCGCGATGCCGACAGCACGTGGTATGCCGACAAAAAGCAGTACAAGGAGATGCTGAAAAACGATTGGGAAATCCGGTCGTTCGTTAGGAAAAAACTTGGTACGGGCAACATCAGCCGCGTGGAGTTGGAGCGCGCGGCGAACAAGGTTCGCGTTACTTTGCACACTGCCAGGCCAGGCGCTGTGATAGGACGCGGCGGCAAAGGTATTGACGAGATGACGATGGATCTGCAAAAGATCGTGTCGAAATTCGACAAAGAATCGCGCGTGCACGTGAATGTGAGCGAAGTGCGGCAGCCGGAACTCGACGCGCAGCTGGTTTCAGAAAACATCGCTCAGCAGTTGGAACGGCGGATTTCGCACCGAAGGGCGATGCGTCAGGCGATTACGCGCGCGCTTCGAATGAACGCAAAAGGCATCAAGATGATGGTGAGCGGGCGATTGAACGGTGCAGAAATCGCGCGGACCGAGTCCGAAAAGTTCGGCAAAATTCCGTTGCACACCTTGCGCGCAGATATTGATTACGGATTTGCGCAGGCGCACACGACGTATGGCGTGATCGGCGTGAAAGTGTGGATTTATAAAGGCGAGGTGCTGCCCGATCGGCTTTCGATGGAGCCGACATCGAAGAGCCGCGCACGCGCAAAGAAAGCCGCCGAACCGCCCGCGGAACCGCCGGCAGCTGGGGAACGGGCCGAAGCAACGACGGAGGTGACTACCGATGTTAATGCCTAAACGCGTGAAGCACCGCAAGGTGATGCGCGGACGAATGACCGGTTATGCCAAAGGCGCTTCGAAGTTGGACTTCGGCGACTACGGCCTGCAGGCGTTGGAACCTTCGTGGGTAACGAACCGCCAGATCGAAGCGGCGCGCATCGCGATGACGCGGCACATCAAGCGCGGCGGAAAAGTTTGGATTCGAATTTTTCCGGATCATTCGTACACAAAAAAGCCCGCCGAAACGCGGATGGGTTCGGGCAAAGGTTCGGTGGAAGGCTGGGTGTCGGTGGTTCGTCCCGGCAGAATTCTTTTTGAGATATCGGGCGTAACGTTGGAAACGGCGCGTGAGGCGCTGAGGCTTGCGCAGTTCAAACTTCCGCTGAAAACGAAGTTCGTGAGCCGGCACGATTTTCCTGACCATGCCGAGGCGGTGGATGCCGACCAGCCTGTAACCGCGCATCCTCCGAAATTCGTGGCAGAACGGGGAAAAACGGAGGCCGCGGAATGAAAGCGTTGAAGCCTGCGGAACTGCGCGATAAAACGGTGGCCGATTTGAAGGATCTTCTTGCCAAAGAGCGGTCGAATCTGTTTCAGCTGAAAAAGAAACTCGCGTTCAAAGAAGAGAAAGATGTAAGAAGTGCGATCGTGCAGCGGCACAACATCGCTCGGATCATCACGATTTTGGCCGAGAAGGAGAGGGCACAATGAGCGGCACGAACACAGCGCAGCGAAAAAGCAGAAAGGTGCGGCAGGGAACGGTGGTTTCCAACAAAATGGACCACACGGTGGTGGTTCGCATTTTGCGCCGCACGCAGCACCCGCTTTATGGCAAGACCGTTGTGCGCAGCAACAAGTTCAAAGCGCACGATGACCACAACTGCGACGTTGGCGACATCGTGGAGATTATGGAGACTCGGCCGCTGAGCAAAGATAAACGTTGGAGGGTTACGCGAATCGTCGAAAAGGTGAAGTAACCGTTCCGCGAAGCGATTTGGAGCAAAAAAATGATTCAGCAGTATTCGCGACTAAAAGTTGCCGACAATTCGGGCGCACGCGAGGTGATGTGCATCCGCGTGCTGAAAGGTTCGCAGCCCCGTTATGGAAGGGTTGGCGATGTGATTGTCGCGTCGGTGAAAGCCGCGACGCCCAACATGCCGGTGAAAAAAGGCGAGGTTGTGAAAGCGGTGATTGTGCGAACCAAACGCCACGTGCGGAGGCAGGATGGCAGCACGGTTCGATTCGACGACAACGCATGCGTGCTGCTGACTCCGCAAAAAGAACCGCGCGGAACGCGCATCTTTGGGCCGGTTGCGCGCGAACTTCGCGACAAAGAGTTCATGAAAATCATATCGCTCGCGCCGGAGGTGATTTGAAATGAAAACGCGGACTGCAAAAATGAAGGTGAAAACCGGCGACACGGTCGTGATCATTGCGGGAAAAGACAAAGGCCAAAAAGGCCGCGTGATTCGCGTTCTGCCGGAACGGCGCATGGTGGTTTTGGAAGGTTTGTCGAAAGATAAAGATGGAAAAGCCGTGCCGCTGAATGCGATGACCAAACACAGAAAGGGCAGACCCGGCGTGCAGCCCGGCGAAAGAATCAAACTCGCGGCGCCGCTCCATGTGAGCAAAGTGATGGTGATTGACAAACTCACCGACCAGCCGAGCCGGATCGGCAAGCGCGTGGAAACGGACAAATCGGGAGCAAAAACGGTCGTGCGGGTTGCCAAGAAAACCGGAAACGTTTTGGAGAATTAATAGGAAAAGTCATGGCAAAAGAAAAAAAACAAGAAGGCGGTTCGGGGGCGGCGCTCAAACCTCCGGTTAGTCCGCTCCGGGTGCACTATCGCGAAAAGGTGCTTCCGGAGCTGATGAAAGAGTTCGCATTCAGCACGCCGATGGAAGCACCGGCGCTCACGAAAATCGTTGTGAACATGGGTGTGGGCGCATCAACGAAAGAGGCTAAGGCGCTCGATAATGCGGTTCGCGATTTAACCATCATCACAGGGCAAAAGCCTGTGATCACGAAATCGCGCAAGGCGATCAGCAACTTCAGGCTTCGGCAGGGCGTGAACATCGGATGCAAAGTTACGATCCGCGGCGAAAGGGCGTATCATTTTTTGGACAAACTTATCACGGTTGTGCTTCCTCGGCTTCGGGACTTTCAGGGGCTCAGCCAAAAATCGTTTGATGGGCGCGGCAACTATGCGCTGGGTCTGAAAGAACAGCTGGTGTTTCCTGAAATCAACTACGACACCTTCGACAAGATTCGCGGAATGGATATCGTGATCTGCACAACCGCGAAAACCGACGAGCATGCCAAAGCGTTTTTGAAAAAAATGGGAATGCCGATTCGGGACAAGTAACACGTGGACTATACGCCGGAGAAAATTCGAAATATCGCGATCGTCGGACATGGCGGAAGCGGAAAAACAACTTTGGTGGAACAGATACTTTGGGCCGCCGGGGCGATTGACCGTCTTGGTTCGGTGGACCAGGGCAACTCGCATTCCGATTTCGATCCGATCGAAATCAAGCGCAAAATCAGTTTGAATGCAACCGTTTTGTCGCTGGAATGGAAAGGGCACAAAATCAACCTGATTGACGTTCCAGGATTTCCGGATTTTATCGGCGATCTTTATGGCGTTGCGCGGGTTGTGGAAGCGTTTGTTTTGGTAACGCCTGCGCAGGCGAACGTGGACGTCGGGTTCGATAACGCATGGGAGATAGCAGAAGAAAACGGCATATCGCGGCTGATTTTCGTGAACAAAATGGAGCGCGATAATGCCGATCATCCCAGCCTGTTGGGGATGTTTCAAAAAAGGTTCGGCGTGAAGGCGGTGCCGATTCAAGTGCCCATCGGCAATCAGACCTCGTTCAAAGGCGTTTACGATTTGATCACCGAAAAAGTGCACATGGGCGATGCGAAGCACGATGAGGTTTCCGATCCACCCGCCGAGTTGAAGACCGAAGTCGCAAAAGCGCACGCACAGATGATGGATTCGGCAGCGGAAGGCGACGACGATTTGGCGATGAAATATCTTGATAGCGGCGAGCTGAGCGAAGAGGAAGTGGAGCACGGCTTGGAACAAGGCGTTGCGCACGGAAAGGTTTTTCCGATTCTGCTGGGTTCGGCATCTATGGGAGTGGGTGTGGTTCCGCTTCTGGATCATATTGTAGGGCTTGTTCCAAGCCCCGCCGAACAGCCGAAAATGCAGGGCGGTGAGCCGATCGCCTGCGACCCCGCAAAACCGGTTTCGGCGTTCGTTTTCAAAACTACTGCCGATCCTTTCGTCGGCCGAATCAACTATGTGCGGGTGATGACGGGCACACTCAAGCCGGATTCGGCGCTCAAAAACAGCAGAACCGAAGAAAATGAGCGGATGGGTGCACTGTTTTTCCCTCGAGGCAAAGAACAAAAGGCGGCAGCCGCGGTGATCGCAGGAGACATCTGCGCAATCACAAAGCTGCAGCACACCACAACCGGCGATACGCTTTGCGATCCAAAGAACCTGACTGCCTATGATCCGATTTCGTTTCCTGAACCGATCTATCGCCTTGCCATTCACGCGAAATCAAAAAGCGATGAAGACAAGTTGGGAGGTGCGGTATCGCGCATCGTTGATGAAGATCCTACGCTTCGGCATCGGCGGGAAGCCGAAACGAATCAAGACCTGTTGGAAGGAATGGGCGATATTCATCTGGATGTGGCCATCGAAAAACTGCGCGAGAAATTCGGCGTGAACGTTACGACCAGCGATGCAAAAATCCCGTACAGAGAAACCATCCGCGTCGCCGCGAAAGCACAAGGCAAGCACAAAAAACAGTCGGGCGGCCGCGGACAATATGGCGACTGTTGGATGGAGCTTTCGCCCCTGCCGCGTGGCAGCGGTTTCGAATTCAGCGATTCGATTGTCGGCGGCGCGATTCCGAAGAACTTTCTGCCGGCGATTGAAAAAGGCGTTGTGGAAACTTTGTCGCGAGGGTTTCTTGCCGGCTATCCGATGGTGGATGTCAAAGCGAACATTTATGATGGAAGTTATCACGACGTGGATTCCAGCGAACAGGCGTTCAAGATGGCGGGCGCGCTGGCGTTCAGAAACTGCGCCGAAAAGGCGCAGCCCACAATCTTGGAGCCGATTCTGAAAGTAGAAGTGGATGTTCCCGAAGAGTTTACGGGCGATGTGATGGGTGATTTGAATACGCGGCGCGGAAGGCCGCTCGGCATGGAGGTTTTGGGCCCGGGCAGGCAGCGGATTTTGGCCGAAGTGCCGATGGCGGCGATGATGAAATACGCGCTCGACCTTCGATCCATCACCAAAGGGCGGGGGCGTTTCCGCGTGGAGTTCGCGCGGTATGAAGAGGTTCCGATGAACGAACAGCAGACGCTGATCGCCGAATATCAGAAGCGGAAGGTGGAAGAGCAGGAGGACTAAGGTATAATGCGCCTTCCCCCTTTGGAAGGCCGAAGGGAGTTGCGACTGAAACTATGGCCAAGAAATGCCTCATCGAAAAACAGCAGAGAAAGCCGAAGTTCAAGGTTCGGCAGTACAACCGTTGCAGCATCTGCGGCAGGCGGCACGGCTATTTTCGTTATTTCGGCACGTGCAGAATCTGCCTGCGCGAACTGGCGCTGAAAGGGCTGTTGCCAGGGGTTACGAAGTCGAGTTGGTAAAGCGATGAACACCGATCCGATCGCAGACTTTCTTACGCGAATCCGCAACGGATACTCGCGCCAGCTTGCGTCGGTGGACTGTCCTCACAGCGCGATCAAAGAAGGCATCGCCAGAATTTTGAAGGCGGAAGGGCTTATATCCGATTTTGAAATTGTGAAAGAGAGCAGATTCCCAGCAATCCGCGTGCATTTGCGATACGATGCAAAACGAAAACCGATTTTGCGTGAACTGCGCCGCATCAGCAAACCGGGGCTCCGCATTTATAAAACCGCAGACGAATTGGCGCCCGTTCGAAGTGGAATGGGAACGCAGATCGTTTCGACCAGCAAAGGACTTATGACCGACCGCGAAGCGCGAAAGAAGCGCATGGGCGGCGAAATTATCTGTGAGGTTTGGTAGGCGATGTCGCGCATTGGATTAAAACCGATCACCGTTCCTAAGGGCGTAACCGTGAACGTCGAAAGCGACAACACCGTTATTGTGAAAGGCCCGAAAGGTGAACTTCGAGAAAAGATCCATCGCGATCTGAAACTCGAGCAAGAAGACGGCAGAATCAGCATCGTTCGGCCGAGCGACGGGCGTGAGCATCGAAGCCAGCATGGCTTGGCGCGAACGCTGGTTCAAAACATGGTAACCGGAGTGAGCGAGGGTTTCGAACGCGTGTTGGAAATTCACGGTGTGGGTTTTCGGGCGCAGCTGGAAGGCGAGACTTTGGTGTTGAACGTGGGCTATTCGCATCCGGTGAAAATTGCGCCATCGAAGGGTGTGAAGTTCGAAGTGGGTCAAGACGACAAATCGCGTTTGGTAACAGTGAAAGTCAGCGGCATCAGCAAACAGCAGGTGGGGCAGCACGCATCGGATGTGCGCCGCGTGCGCAAGCCCGATCCTTACAAGGGCAAAGGCATTCGATATCGGGGCGAAACGGTGAAACTCAAACAAGGCAAGAGGGCAACGGCTTAATGGCAAAAACCACGTCGGAAAAAATGCGCAAATTGCGCCACAAGCGGCTTCGCAAAACGGTGAAAGGAACGGCGGAGCGGCCGCGGCTCGCCGTGTTTCGTAGTTTGAAACATATCAGCGCGCAGATTATTGACGATGGGCAGCACCACACCCTCGTTGCTGCTTCCAGTTTGGAAAAGACCATCGGCAAAGGCGGCAACAAACAGGCGGCCGCATCGGTGGGTGAACTGATCGCAAAGCGCGCAGTGGAAAAAGGAATCACCAAGGTGGTTTTCGATCGCGGCGGGTTCCAATACACAGGGCGTGTAGAAGCGCTTGCCGCAGCCGCACGAAAAGCGGGGCTGGAGTTTTAAACATGCGAGCCAAAATTCAAACTCGTCAACAAGATTCGGGCGACGGCCTCGACGTGCGTGTGGTGCAAACCAACAAAGTTTCCAAAACGCACAAGGGCGGCAAAACGATGTCGTGGAGCGTGCTGGTGGTTGTCGGCGACCGCAAAGGCCGCGTCGGCGCCGCGGTCGGTAAAGCGCTGGGCATTCCCGACGCGATTCGCAAAGGCGAAGAGGGCGCCAAAAAAAGCATGATCCGCGTGCCGATGGTCGCCGCAACCGTGCCGCACCTTGTGGTAGGACGCCAAGGAAGCACACGCGTGATGCTTCGTCCCGCAACCCGCGGAACGGGCGTTGTGGCAGGCGGCGCTGTGCGGGCGATTCTCGAGGCTGCGGGAATCCATGACATTTTGGCAAAAACGTTCGGCAGTCGAAACGCTGTGAACTGCGCATGGGCGACGCTCGATGCGCTGGAATCCATCGCGCACCCCAAAGATCGCGCCGTTCAGCGCGGGGTTGAATTGAAAGATACCGCGCCATGGTTTGCCAAACAGAAAGACGAAGAGGAGGCGCCAGTTGAAGTTGAAAGTTAAACTTGTGCGAAGCAAAAACGGCGCGCACCCGAAAAACCGTTCGACGATCGCCGCACTTGGCCTAAGAAGAATCGGACAGGAAGTGATTCACGAGGACACTCCATCCATCCGCGGAATGCTGCACAAAGTGAAGCATCTTGTGGATGTGCGTCCGGCGGAGAGCAAAGATGCGTCTTAGCGAACTCAAACCTCCGAAAGGCAGCAAAAAGAAAAAAGTGCGCGTGGGCCGCGGCATCGGCAGCGGCATGGGCAAAACATGCGCGCGCGGAACCAAAGGGCAGAAGGCTCGAAGGCAGATTCACCCGGCCTTTGAAGGCGGCCAAACGCCGATTCACCGAAGGCTCCCCGTGAAGAAAGGGTTCAAAAATCCGAATCATAAACGGTATTCGCCGATCAATGTAGGCTTGCTGCAAAAATATTTCTCGGCTGGCGACACGGTCGGCGTGCAGGAACTTTCCGCAAAAGGGTTGATCCGCTCAAAAACCGACGGCGTGAAGATTCTCGGATTCGGCGAGTTGAAAATCAAACTCAAGGTCGCTGCGAATGCGTGCAGCCGATCGGCACGCGAAAAAATCGAGAAAGCGGGCGGCGAGGTTGTTAATCTGTGAGGCTTTCGGACACAGTCCGCGCAGCCTGGGCAGAGCCCGAACTCAAGCAGCGGATCCTGTTCATTTTCATCATCTTCGGCGTGTATGCCATCGGCTTGCACGTGCAAATTCCGGTGCCGGGAATCAGCGCCGAAGCGCTCCGCGTCAAGGTCGAGCAAAGCGGATATCTGCAGCTGATCAACATGTTCGGCGGCGGCGCGCTCAAGCGTCTCTCGATCTTTGCGCTCGGCCTGAACCCGTACATCACCGCGTCCATCATCATGCAGTTGATGAAAGTGGCCGTGCCGGGCTGGAAAAAAGAGGCCGCTGAAGGCGATCAATACAGCCGAATGAAAATGGCATCGCGCACGCGGGCGCTCACAATCTTCCTGTGCATCGCGCAAGGGTTCGGACTTCTTGCATACATCGGCGCGACCGACCTGACGCTTTGGTCGAAAATTGAAGTCGTTACCTTCTGGACGGCGGGCGCGATGATGATGCTTTGGCTGGGAGAACAGATTCAAGACAAAGGCATCGGTCAGGGCGTCAGCCTGATGATTTTTGCCGGAATTGTGGTTTCGTTCCCGTTCGTTGTGGAGGATTTCGGGCGTCAAATCCGCACCGGGACGCTGGGAATTGATCGAGTGATTCTGTTCGCGCTGGCGATTGTGCTTATGACCGCCCTGATCGTTTTATTCACGCTGGCTCAACGAAGAATTGCGATTCATCACATGCGGCGAAGCGCCGGGGGCACAAAGCAGATCGGCGGCACAACCACTTATCTGCCGATTCCGGTGAACGCGGTGGGAGTCATCCCGATCATTTTTGCGCTGGCGCTGATCTATATTCCGTCTCAGTTTTCGCTGATGTTTCCTGCGAATTCGCCGATCCACAACATTCTCACCGAAATCTCGCTCTATTTGAGCCCAAGGCCGCACGCGTTTTGGTACTACTGGGTCATCGGCTCGATCGTGTATTCGCTTCTCATCTTTTTCTTCACTTATTTTTACACTGCGATTCAGTTCAACGTGGAAGATATCGCCTCGCATCTTCGACGAAGCGGCGCGTACATTCCCGGTGTGCGCCAAGGAAAGCAAACCGAGCAGTATCTGGATTCGGTTATCAGCAAGGTAACGATAGTCGGCGCGCTGTTTTTGGCGGTGATTTCGCTGCTGCCTCTTTGGCTGCCCTCGTTTTTGGGGCTGGGTCGATCCATGCAGGTGCTGGGAGGCACGTCGCTTCTCATCATCGTTTCCGTGGTCCTCGATCTCATGCGGCAGATCGAATCGAATCTGCTGATGCGGGGATATCAGAAGTAAGCCGATGCGCATCGTGCTGCTTGGCCCTCCCGGCGTTGGCAAAGGCACTCAGGCTAAACTCGTTGCCGCAAAGCACAAGTTAGAAAAAATCTCCACCGGCGATCTTCTGCGCGCTGAACTTGCAAACCGAACCGAACTCGGCAAGCTTGCAGAACAGTATATGAGGCAGGGAATGCTCGTTCCCGATGACATCGTGAACAAAATGGTCGCCGAAAAAATCGCTTCTCTTGGTCCCGGTGCGGGATTTCTGCTCGACGGGTACCCCCGCACGATCGCTCAAGCGGTTGCGTTGGAAGCAGCGCTGCAGACGTTGGGCGCAAACATTGACAAAGTGATCGCGTTTCAATCCGATGAAAACACCTTGCTCGAAAGAATCCGCGGAAGAGCAGAAATCGAAAACAGATCCGATGACGACGCGCAGACCGCGCTCAACCGTTTTCGCATTTACCAACAGGAAACCGCGCCGCTCATTGATCATTACAAAAAAAGCGACCTCCTCATCGAAATCAACGCATCCGGCGATATCGAAACGGTGAACAATCTGGTCGAAGAGGCGCTCGCGGGATGATCACTCTCAAATCCAACGCCGACATTCAAAAGATGCGCGAAGCCGGGCGGTTGGTGGCGCTCGCAATCCAGCAGATGGCCGAAGCGATAAAGCCCGGCATCACTACCGGCGCGCTCGATGCGATCGGTGAGCGGTTTCTGGAAAAGCATGGAGCAAAACCGTCGTTCAAAGGTTATCGCGGTTATTCACACGCGGTGTGCATTTCGGTCAATGAAGAAGTGGTGCACGGAATTCCGGGAAGCCGGACGCTGAATGAAGGCGACATCGTCTCGCTGGACATCGGTGCGTTCAAGGACGGTTATCACGGTGATTCGGCTTGGACGTTTCCTGTTGGGGAGATTGATCCAAGCGCAGCGCGGCTCCTTAATGTAACAAAAGAGTGTCTGATTCAGGGGATCGCCCAAGCGCGGCCGGGAAAGACGGTTGGCGATATCAGCGCAGCCATTCAAACTTATGCCGAAAAAAACGGCTATTCTCCGGTGCGCGACCTCACGGGACATGGCATCGGCAGAAGCCTGCACGAGGAGCCGAGCGTGCCGAATTTCGGCAGGGCCGGAGCGGGCCCCCGGCTGAGGCAGGGGATGACCCTGTGCATCGAGCCGATGATCAACATGGGAAAGTATGATGTCGTAACCTTGGAAGACGGGTGGACGGTGGTGACCAAAGACGGGAAGCCTTCGGCCCACTTCGAGCACACCGTTCTGGTCGCCGACGGCGCAGCCGAGATTCTCACCAAGGCCGGCTAAAAAGGAGAAAATGGACGAAAAACGGAAGGTAAGAACTAGCGAGAAAGAGCGGGGAATCGAGGTCGAAGGCACGGTTGTAGAACGTCTTCCCAACGCCTATTTCAGGGTGAAACTGGAGTCGGGAAGCGAGGTGCTGGCCCACATCAGCGGCAAGATGCGAAAGTACTATATTCGGATACTGCCGGGAGACAAGGTGAAGGTGGAGCTGTCGCCGTACGACCTGACCCGGGGCCGGATCGTGTACCGGTTCAAATGAGGCCGGGTTTGTGGGTATACTGACCGGCGCGTCTGTTCGGGCGTGGGGGCTTGGTGTTGTCCGGCCCGCCCGTGGCGTGTTTTTCTATAGGCAAATACGATATGAAGGTGCGTTCCAGCGTCAGAAAAATGTGCGATAAGTGCAAAATTATCAAGCGCAAGGGCGTCGTGCGGGTTCTGTGCTCGAATCCGAAGCACAAGCAGAGGCAAGGATAAGGGCAGAAGAACAGCATGGCGCGAATCGCAGGCGTTGACCTTCCACGAGACAAAAAAATCGTTTTCGCTTTGCCGTATCTTTATGGCATCGGCCGCAAAACGGCGATGGACATCTGCAAGCGGGCAGGAGTTGACCCCGACATAAAAACCCGCGACCTTTCGGATACCGATGTGGCGCATCTGCGAGAGGTGATTGATCGGGATTTCCCCGTCGAGGGCGACCTGAAGCGCGAGGTTCAGCAGAACATCCGTCGGCTGATCGAAATCGGAAGCTACCGCGGGATTCGGCACAGGAAAGGGCTGCCCACTCGGGGTCAGCGCACGCGGAGCAACGCTCGCACGCGAAAAGGCCCGAAAAAGACGGTCGCAGGCAAAAAGAAGGTAACGAAGTAGCGTTATGGCAAGGAAACCCGCTGCAAAACAGAAATCCAAACCAAGCCGAAGCGTTCTGCACGGCGTGGCACACATCCGTTCGAGTTTCAACAACACGATCATTTCGATTACGGATCAGGACGGCGCGGTTTTGTGCTGGTCGAGCGCAGGCAGAGTGGGTTTCAAGGGAAGCCGCAAAGGCACGCCGTTTGCCGCACAGGTGGCAGCCGAGGATTGCGCAAAGCGCGCTCAGGAGTTTGGAATGGCGCGTGTGGATGTGTTCGTTCAGGGCCCGGGAGGCGGCCGCGAAACCGCGATCCGCGCCTTGGCGCAGGGCGGCTTGGAGATTTTGAAAATTCGCGACGTAACGCCGCTTCCGCACAACGGCTGCAGGCCGCGCAAGAAGCGGAGGGTGTAAGAGGTTTAGATGTCGGTTATCTGGGAATCAAAATGCCGCTATTGCCGCCGCGCAGGTCAGAAACTTTTTTTGAAAGGCGACCGCTGTCACACGCGCAAATGCGCCATCGAAAAAGAGGCGCGCAAAAAGCCTCCGGGCCAGCACGGTGAAACCGCACTCCGGAAAAAAGTGACTGAATTTGGCGAGCAGCTGCTGGAAAAGCAGAAGCTGAAGAGGATGTATCAACTTCGTGAATCACAGTTTTCGGCCTACATGGATGAGGCCGTGAAAGCGCGCGGAGTTACCGGCGAAACGCTTCTTCAACTGTTGGAAATGCGCCTGGATAACGCGGTGTTTCGGCTGGGATGGGCGCCTTCGCGCGGAATGGCTCGGCAATTGGTGGGGCATCGGTTTTTCACGGTGAACGGCAGCCGCGTGAACGTTCCTTCTTATCAGTTGCGGCCGGGCGATGTGGTCGCTTTGCATCCGAGCAAGCGCGAAGGGAGTTTGATCAAAGATTCGATTCAGCGCGTGGCTGTTACTTCGCCTCCGGTTTGGCTTTCGCTGGATACCACGAGTTTCGAAGGCAAAGTGCTCAGAGCGCCGGCACGCAGCGAAATCAGCGCAGATGTCAATGAGCAGCTCATCGTGGAGTTTTATACAAGATAAATATGACGCACGTTCAAACACTCGAAGCTACAGAAACTTACGGCAAGTATGTCGTCTCTCCACTGGAGCGCGGCTACGGGCAGACACTCGGCAACGCTTTGCGGCGCGTGATGCTGGGATCCATTCCTGGCGCCGCAATCACTGCAGTGCGTGTAGAAAAAGTGCTTCACGAATTCGCGCCAATTCCTGGCGTGAAGGAAGACATGAACGAACTGCTGCTGAACCTGCGCGATCTGGCGCTGCGCATTCACCGCGACCGCCCGCCCGAAGAAGATTTTATGCTGATTGTGGATGTGAAAGGCAAAGGTCGTGTTACGGGTTTGGATATCCAGTGCCCGCCGGAAGTCGAAGTCGTAAACCCTGACTGCTATCTTTGCACCATCACCGATTCAAGCGCTTCTCTTTATATGGAACTTTATGTGGGCTGGGGAACCGGATACGTTCTTCCCGAACGGCACGAACGGTACAAAGGGACGATCGGACTGATCGCAGCCGGATCGCAGTTCACCCCGGTGCGAAAAGTGAACTATTCGGTCGAAGCGACGCGCGTTGGGCAACGGACCGACTACGAACGGCTCACTTTCGATGTGTGGACGAACGGTGCAATCTCCGCATCGGTTGCCATCGGTCAAGCCGCCGCGATTTTGGATCGCTATCTGCGGATGTTCTTCGATTTGTCGGCGGGCGCGATGGATATCGGCCTGAAAGGCTTGGGCGCCGACGCGCCGGAACTCGATGGGGTGCCCGAAGTGCGCGTAGAAGAGATGGACTTTAGTCAACGCACTTTCAACTGCCTGCGCCGAGCAAACATCGAGAATCTTCGCGACCTTTTGGAATACACCGAAAGCGAACTGATGGGCATCCGCGGCTTTGGCAAGAAAGCGCTCGACGAAGTGCGCGAAAAACTTCAGGAAAGAGGTTATGAGATGCGCCCCGGCAAAGCGAACGCTCGCTTCGACGTGATGGATGACGAAGATTACGAAGAAGAAGAGGAAGAAGAAGAGTAAAACCCGATGAGACACCGAGTTGATCGAAGAAAACTGGGACTGCCGAGCGATCAGCGCAAAGCGCTGCTCGTGAATCTTGCGCGTCAACTCATTCGGCACGGCTATGTGCACACCACCGTAACGCGAGCAAAGGAACTTCGGCGGATTGTCGAGCCGTTGATTACGATCGCAAAAGAAGACACGCTCGCCGCGCGGAGACAGGCGCGAAGGATTTTGGTCGGGCACAGCCGAAGCAGCGCGGCGGGTCGCAAACTCGGCCTCACGCAAGATCAGATCGCGGAACGCTCGCTCATCAACGGCGAAGATCTGGTCAAGCACCTGTTCGATTCGGTGGCAGCGAAGTTCAAAGAAAGGCCGGGCGGCTACACGCGAATTACCAAAACGGGCAGCCGACGCGGAGACGGCGCGCCCACGGCCGTGATCGAATTT
>JAJPJR010000065.1 GCA_021324165.1 Armatimonadota bacterium | reverse complement strand
TCTGCACCGAGCGGGCATATTGTCCGCTGAAAGGCTCTTTTGGAACGACCAGATCTTTGTCACCGATCATATCGAGAAGGATTCCGTACTCGAAGTCCGATGCTTTCATGGTTCGGGCGAAATGCTTTGCGCCGAGGAACATTTCATCGAGTTCGGGCCCTAAGTCTTCGCCGTCGGTGAACAGAAACGTGACATTGACTTTAGGTTTCTGGAGTTTGAAAGCGCGCATCAGTTCGAGCAGCACGGCAACTCCGCTTGCGCCGTCGTTGGCTCCGATGATCGGTTTTGATCGGTTTTGGGGATCGGGGTCTTCGCTCGCATAGGGACGGGTATCCCAGTGGGCGATCAGCAGAACGGTTTTTTGCGCCCCGAAGTTCATCGAGGCGACGACGTTGTACATCTTTACGGATTTTTGCGTGTACGACCACACGTGATCGAACTCTTGCGTGGAGACGCTGTCGGTCTGTTTTTTGCATTCGGCGATCAGCCAGTCGCGCATTTTTATCTGGGCTTCGGTGCCGGGATATCGCGGCCCGAAATCGCATTGGGTTTTCAGGAGTGCGTACGCTTTCGAGCCATCGAACAGGAGTTCGGATTTAGGCTGAGCAAAAACTGCGGGGGCGGTCAGCGCGCAACATAGCGCGGCGAAGGCACAGAGCCGGTTTTGCCTTTGAGCGCGTCGCCCAGCGTAACGCCGGTGCTTCGAACAATTCTTGATTTGTCCCATATTTTGAAGTAGCCGAGCGCGCCCCGAGCGAGCGACGCGGGCATCGCGATCTCGTAATCTTTCGCGTTCTGCACCGCATTATCTCCGATCTTCACTTCCACGATGCGCGAGCCGGGCTGGGCGGAGGCGGAATACACAACGCTGATGCCCGACAGCTGGAGAAATGCGCTGTTGGCGTCGGGCAGGTTCGCCACCGACCGTTCCAACGCTTCCGTGATCTCTTTGCCCTTGAGTCGAACCACGACGATTTCATCGGACGGGAACTGGAGGAGCGCCGAAAGATCGGATGCCGCGCCAGGGGAAGATTTGAGGATTCCCGCGGGCAGGAATGCCGCGCTTGTGCCGGCCCGCTGAGCCACAACGTCGGCGGCCGCCTGCGCCTGAGCGTGAGGGCCTCCGGCCGGATCGGACGAGAGTTGAGCCAGGCTTACCCCAGCGAACCCCGCCGACAAGAGAACTGACAGAAATCGCATTACCACTCCGTTAGACCGATGGGCGCGGGATTCGTTTCGGGACGTTTGGCACGAACCCCGGCACCTTCCTAATAGATTTATCGGGCGTTAATCAAAACTCCTGAGCGCTAAAAGATGCGGCGGATTTGGATTCCGTACAGGGGGTGATTGTCTTGAATGACCGCGCGGAATGCCACGCCCGAAATCGGCTCAAGGTCAATCCCCACGCTCAGCACTCGGGAATCGTGGTCGGCGATGAACGCCACATGCGTGTACATCGGCCAGTAAAGGTTGAAAAACGCGCCATGCAGATTGGTGCCGGCACCGATCGTAACGTTGATTCTTTCGCGCTGCGTCCACCGCTCCACCAGATTGATTTGAAACGTCGCTGCGGCGTAGACCACTCGTCCGCGCCGCGTTGTGTTGAACAGATCGAGCACTCCGACGCTGACTCCAGGCAGAAGGTCGGGGTACGGCTGAACGACGCTGTACTGCACATTCACTCCCGCGTGATTGGAAAGGCTGGGCGTGTCCACATAGTTGAGACCCACCTCGACATAGGGCAGCACGCCGAACACCGCATAGGTTTCTGATCGAGGATCGGAGCCGTCGCGATCGTAGTCGAGCCGGAATTCGCCCGGTTGGAGCGTGTATGCGGTGGGAGTGGAGATGTTGCGATCTGCCAAAAGAGCAGAGGCGGCAAGTGCGAGAACGGCGGCGGCGTACAGTTTCACGGCGGGAAGAGTACCGCCCGATTAGACCCTCGAGCGCCAAAGAAGTCTCAAAGACGCGCGTCCGGCTGTTCGTCGGGGCCGCTCGCATTCGACAGATTCTTCGCGAAGTCTTTCACGATGACGTTGGGGCTTGGCCTGTAGTTCGGTGCCAAGCGGGGCACAAGAATCCCTTTCCAGTCACCACGATCCGGAAGGGCAAGACAGAGCCGCTTTTTGGCTCTTGTCATCGCAACGTAGAGCAGCCGGCAGCCTTCTTCTCTTTCGGCGGTCTGTCGTTCGTAGTCGGCGAGCCGCGCCGCGAGGATCGGGGTTGATTTATCGGGCGAAACGGCGAGGATCGCTTTGTGGCCTTCGATGACGAACCGCACATCCTGGCGGGGAGAGTGTGTTGGGGTGTCTAACGCGATTACCGTGTTCCATTCAAGGCCTTTGGCTTGGTGAGTGGTGGTGATAAACACCGCGTCGGCATCGGGTGAAGCAGATGCCGCGTCGCTGACTTTGACTTTCATTTGGCGTTGGTTTTCGATCCAGTCGGCGAACCGTTTCGAATCCATTTCGCGTCCTTCCATCGCAATGGATAGAAGTTTGCGGGCGTTGGCGAGAAGCTGTGCCGGCTTCGGCATTTTGGAAAAACGGAGATCGAGGTGGGTTTTGGCAAAAATCTCGGACAACGTTTCCCACGCTTGTCGAAACGGCGCGGTTTTGGAAAGGGGCACGAACCATTCGAGCAAGTTCGCGATCGCTTTACGGTCATCATCGGCGAACGGCTCTTTGACCAACAGTTCGAACACCGGGACCTCGAGTTCTTTGCTGCGGAGCGCAAGCGAAACGATCGCATCGAAACTCACGCCGACGAGCGGCGAACGCAGCAGCGACAAGAGGGCGAGATTATCGGAAGGATCGCAGCATGCGAGCAGTGCCGAAGTTACGTCATAGATTTCTTGGCGCAGAAAGTAGTTTTCGCTCACGTCGCCAAGAATGTAGGGGATGCCGAACTTTCGAAGGCCGGCCACGATAGAATCGGTGATTCCTCTGCTCCGGACCAGAATTGCGATATCTTTCGGGGCTTCTCCTTGATCGCACAACAGTTTGATGCCTTCTGCGACAGCCTGGGCGGCTTGGTTTCTTCCGCTTGGAAGCCGCCAGATTTCGATCGGTTCGCCGGCTGCGGAAAATTCGAAAACGTCGTCGGAATCGGAAGAGGGAGGAGACGGGGCAATGGCAGGTTCCATCGCCATGAACTCATCGTTCCAAGTGGGTTGAAACACGGTTGTAACCGCGGAAATGATTCTTTCCGATGATCTCCAGTTGAGCCTTAGGGAGTGGATTTCGTGGTCGGCAAGCGAACGGACAAACAGTTCGCGATCGGCGCCGCGGAAACCGTAGATAGACTGTTGGGCGTCTCCAATCAAGACGCGGGTTTCGCAGGGGATTGCGGTAAGCAGACGGTGTTGCACCGGGTTGAGGTCTTGCGCTTCGTCAACAAGCACATGCCGGTACACGCCTTTTAGAATCTCCGGATGGTTTTCGACGAGACGGCAGGCTGCGGCTTCGAGCTCGATGAAGTCGAGTTTTCTAAGCGAAGCCAACTGTTCGAGCAGAATCCGCCATGCGATGGCGGAAAACTCCGCAAGTCCGGAAGTGAGTCTTGCAGATTCTTCAACATTGCCGGATGATCTGGCGGCGAGCCATTGAGGAACCGGTTTGCGCATCGCTTTGAGTTCCTGTTTGAGTCGGTTTTTGTCGTTCTGCCAATCAGGATCGGGAGCGCGATTCAGGAGTTTTTCGATTGCGGAGTTCAGGTACCGATCCCAACTTTCGATTACGTTTTTTGGATCGGATGCAAACTGGTCGAGAAGATCAATCGGCTGACCTGCTCCGCGAAACTTTTCTACGGTTTGTTTAATGACGGCTAAGATGAGAGGCTGTGAGTTTCCTGGAGATGCGCGATATTGACGTTCGGCACCCAATCTTTTCAGGAGTTCGCGGCAGTTTTCGGAGAGCGAATCCACGCATTGGAGGGCTCTTTTTGCCGCGAAGTCTTGGAGCATGTCGGCGCCGGGTCCCGACAGAACTTCAAAGCGGGGATCAATTCCCGCTTCGAACGGGTGTTCGCGCAGCAGCCGTTCGCAAAACGCGTGCGCAGTGGAGATCGGTCCGACCTGCGCGTGCTGCGCGTCTTCGAATCTGCCAAGTTTGCGAAGCTCGTTTACGACGCGTTCGCTCATTTCGCCTGCTGCACGCCGCGTATAGGTGATCGCAAGGATGTTGTCGGGCTTTACGTTTTCTTCGATCACGTGGCGAAGATAGCGCGCAACGAGTACGCCTGTTTTTCCGGCGCCGGCTCCGGCGCGGATTGCCAGACTGCTTGCCGATGCCTGAATGGCTCTTTGTTGTTCGGGCGCCCAATTCATGCGACGTTTTCCGGTTCGAAGAACTGCGAGTCTTGCGCCCTGCGGCAGAGCGAGGCGAATCCGCACCGGGTGCAATGCGGCCCTGGCACGGGAGTGAACTCTGCTGATGCGGCCTTGAGATCGAACTCCTGGATCGTATCTTTGGCTTTCTGTTGAAGATGCGGACCAGAGAACTTGACATCAACGAACAGCCGATGTTGAGGATCGGATGCCAACCGCTGCTTGGGGTCGTTCGATCCGGCGATCGCCCTTCGCAGATCGTTTTCAAGACTTTCGATGCCCGCGAGTTGGATGCTTTCTGCCTGCGCGAGCGTTGCGATCAGCCCTGCTTCGAAAAGAAACTCCTCGTCCTTCGAGCTGGGCTCGGACGCCCAAGCGATGCGGATGGGCATCGGGTTGTTGTTTTTGCCCGAAAAATACAGCAGATCAATGCGGTCTTCGAGTTCGATGAATCCTTGTCGGAACTTCAATTTCGTTCGAAAATGGGGCATGGCAAGTTCGCACTGCTGACCTGCTGGAGTGAGGTCCCACAGTTTTCTTGCGGCGTCTTCCCGCACTGCGAACGATTCGAGAACGGTCGGCGCAACGTGGCGCAAAAGCACAACTTCGCCTGCTTCGCACTGTTTTTCCATTTGCGTTACATAAGCGTTCAGTGATTTTTCGAGCGCATCGCGGATCGCATCGAGGCCTTTGGCGTTCACGAGATCGGCTTGGCGGATGATGTCGGCGATGCGTTCAAAAACCCATCGAGGTCTGCGCGGTCTCAGTTTGAATTTCGCTCGGCACAAGTACTGAAATTTGCACCGCCTTAGCGCGCGGATGTGAGAAAGACTTAGGGGGTTGGGGATTCGGGAAAGTTCGGTTCGCAACGCCTCGTCTTCGATCTGTTCGGAGTTGACTCGCGACATGACGGTTTCGATCTGCTCGATCTGCTCGGGTGACGCGGCGGCCGCAACAGCGCGGTCTTCGATGCGCTTCCTGTGTGTTGAAAGGTTGGGAAACCGCATGCGGAGATCAACAATAAAGTGCGATTCGAACTCTTGGTGATCGCGGATGAATTCCGGCCATGTGAGAACGAGTTCGGGTGCGGCGGACACCAGCCTGTGAAACTCCCGCCGCTCTTCTTCGGCGCGCTCATAACTCGTGAGAAGCAGATGCGCATCGTTGTGTTGGCGCAGGCGCATCCGGTCGGAATCGAGCAGCAAAGGTTCTTCGGCGCGCCGCTTTGGAAACCGCCCTTCAACCAAGCCGGGCGCAAACACCAGTCTTTTGTTTCCGATTGCAAACAGGTCGGAGACGATGTCAATCTGGCCTTTTTTTCTTACCGTGTATTTGGCGTCCTGCCAGGCGTCTTTTGCAAATCGAACGAACTCGCGCAGCCTCATTCGTGCGTTTTGCGGAACGGCAAGACGCTTCATTTCGAGCCAGCGGACCATTGCGTCGCGGGCGGCTTCGTCGCGCGAAGCCACTTCTTGTCCGGAATGCAAACTGCGAGAAAGAAAACTCGTTTTGGCCGTAAATTCGTTGAGCCAGCGAATCCAATCCGCAATTTGACGATCTCCTGCATGGGCTGCCGAAGCCAGTTGTGCGATCACCTTAATGGAAGGGGGAGCGGAAGGATGTTTTGCCAAGCGCACCCATCCATCGGGCTGAAGTGCGGCTTCGCGGATCGTTTCGGCAACGACGTCGGCTTCTGCGCCTTGCAAATCAAAGTAAGGATCGGAGACCAGCGGCGCGAGGTCGGCGGGTGTGTGCTGGGCTGCAGCATCCAAAACCTGCCAAAGGATTTGTGCAAATGGGTTGGTCATCACCGGGTCTTTCCACTCACCAGCGAATTCGATGCCGAATCTCGCGCCGGCAGAGCGCAGAAGCGGCACATAAAAATCAGGAACCCGCACGAAAATACCGATTTCGTTCGGCTTGAGGCGGCCCTCTTCGAGTGTGGTGAGAATTGAATGCACGATCCATTCGGTTTCGATGAACTCGTCAGCCGCGGAATAGAGTTCGATGTTCGGAACGTGGTCGGCGTCGTCTCCATACAATCCGTTCGCGGCGGGTTGAAAAGGGGCGATCGAAACGACGTTTGCTGTTGGAAACTCCTGCTGGAGCCGCGCAAAACTTGGATAAAACTGCGGGTTTGCAGGATGCGACTCCACAAACAGATGCAGCGAAACACCGGATTCATAAATCCATTTGGCAAGAGCGATGTCAATCGGCATCCATTCCCGTTGGCCAAACCAGAATAGATGCTTGACGCCTTGCTGCGACTTCGGAGTTGTTTCGATGATCTGTTCGATGCGCTGCGACCTTGTGGTTAATTGTCGAGCGGCCATCGCATCGCGGATATCGGAGGCGAGCGAGGTGATTTCGGCTGCTCTGGGGCCGAGTTCAGCGACCGCTTCATCGGGAATTCGAAACCTTCTGAGTTCCTGCATCAGCTCGACGAACACGTTGTGCAGTCCCGGCACGTTGCGGATTTCATAGAACACTGACTCGGGCGGGAGTTTTGCGAACTCGATCGAAGCGATGGTTGCTTGATAGTCGCTGTTGATGATGCGCAGATGCGGGAGTTCGCACAACGCCGCCATGTGCTGAACGATTTGAGAATCGCTCCAGATTTCGATCTGTTCGAGATCGTACATGTGCGCATACTTTCCGTTTAGAAAATCGTGCCCATAGCGGATCAGCGCGGGAGATGAACTGACCAAAAGCGACGCCTTTGTGGTCGCGAACCTGGAAAGAAACTCGTCGTGGGCAGCCGACGATGCAAGACCCGCATAGAGCGTAACTTCACTCACAGCCGCGCCTCGTTCGGGGGGTCGTTGTGCATTTTCATTCGGTGCGCGAGTTCGGCGTGGTGAGGCTCCATGTGCAGAGAGATCGAAACGTTCGGCAATGCCGAGCGGATGAGGTCTTCGATCTCTTCGGTAATTCTATGCGCTTCCAAAAGGCTCAGGTCGTCATCGAGCAGAAGATGGGCATCAATGTGGCGATGCGAACCTGACTTTCGGGTTCTTAGTTGATGAAAGCCACGAACATCGGGGTGCGATGCGATCAGGTTTTTGATGCGATCCAGTTCTTCGGGTGGAAGTGTTTCGTCGAGCAGAAGCGAAATCGTTGAACGCGCGATTTTGATCGCGGTGTACACGATCCATGCGGTGAGCGCCAACGCACATACCGGATCAATCCAATGAATCTTTGTAAGCCAAACCAGTCCGAGGCCCACCAAAATGCCTGCACTCGTTACAATGTCGGCAGTGATATGCGCAGCATCGGCGTGAAGGGCGACGCTGTCGGTGAGCTTGGCGGTTTTTCGCAAATACCTGCCGATGAAAACGTTCCAAATTGCGGTGATGAGCACGATCCAAAACGCGATATTGACTTGAATCGGTTCTGGGTGTGAAATGCGCGTGACCGCTTCGAAAGCGACGAAACCCGCAGCGACCAGCAGCAGCGCAGCCTCGGCCAGGCCCGCCAGCGACTCGACTTTGCCATGTCCGTAGGGGTGCTCTGCGTCGGCAGGCTTGTCCGCCACTCGAACGCTCATCCACGCGAGCGCGCTGGCGAGAATGTCGCCAAGACTGTGCGCGACTTCGCTGAGAACCAGAACCGAGCCGGATGCGATGGCAGCTGCGAGTTTTGCGGCTGTCAAGGTCAGATTCGAATAGACCGACACGGCGGCCGCCGTTGTTTTCCGGCGATCTACGGCAGACATCGAGAATGAGCATACCGGCGCGTTCGGTGTAGAAGGTATTGTCCCAACGTGTTGGGAGGAGTTGTCATCGCGCTTATGGCGAACCAAAGTTTGGGCGGGAGCGTGTCGGTGGGTCACCTTCGCTGCGAGTATTTAGAGAACCCGCTGGCGGTGGATGCAGCGCATCCAAGGTTTTCGTGGATTCTGAAATCGGATCGTCGAGGCGCGGAGCAGCGGGGATACCGCATTCTGGTTGCATCGCGCAAGGAACTGTTGGACAAGAACGAACCGGACTTGTGGGATTCGGGAATGCGCGCAAGCGGCGAAACCTATCAGATTGAATACGAAGGAAAGCCGCTCGATTCGCGGATGGATGCGTTTTGGAAAGTTTGCGTTCGCGACGAAACCGGAACGGTTTCAGGCTGGAGCGAAGCCGCCTACTTTAAAATGGGTTTGCTGCATTCCGAGGATTGGCAGGCTCAATGGATTTCGAATCCCACGCCTGCGCCTCCTTATGTTGCCGCCAACAACGGTTTTCACAGCGGAATTTCTAACTCCGCGGAGGATCAGAAATGGGTTTGCATGGATTTGGGAACCGAAAAACTGGTGGATTCTGTGGCCCTGCACCCCGCGTGCCCGTTCGATTTTTCGCCAAAAACCGAAGGGTTTTTGTTTCCCGTTCGGTTTCGAATCGAATTGTCAAATGACTCAGAGTTTCGAGAGCGCGAACTGGTGGTGGACAAAACTGCTGAAGATTTTCCAAACCCGAAAGATGCGCCGGCAAAATTTTCATTCGAGCCGCGGCGGTGCCGTTTTGTGCGCTTGGTTGTGATGAAACTCGCCAACCGGAATGCTGATCAGTTTGGATTTGCGCTTGCCGAAATGGAGGCGGCGGGCGGCGGAACGGTGCTTTCAACAGGGGCAAAGGTGACGGCGTCGGACTGGATCGCCGGATATGGCTGGGGGCTGCAAAACTTGGTGGATGGCGACACAAAATCGCACGGCGCGTCGCGGCTCGAGGCGCTGCCTGCGGCCTATTTTAAAACCGGTATTGAACTTTCGAACAAGCCGGTGAGAGCGTTCTTATATGCGTCGGCAGAAGGCGTTTATCATGCAACGATCAACGGCCAGCGTGTGGGCACGAACCTGCTCGCTCCCGAATGGACGGACTATGTTTCGCGGATTCAATATCAAGCGTATGACGTAACCAAACTTTTGCGATTGGGACCGAATGAGGTGGATGCCGTGGTTGGCGATGGATGGTTCGCTGGAAGGATCGGAATGTCGCAGGCGCTGCATCCGCAGCGGTTGGAACGCGGCATTTATGGCAGAAAAACCGCGTTTCTTGCGCAGCTGGAGTTGGAGTTCGCAGATGGAACGCGCCAGATTGTGAGCACAGATGCAAAATGGCTCAGCGCTGTTGACGGGGCGATTCGTTCTTCCGATCTTTATGATGGCGAACGTTTTGATGCGCGCAGCACGCCGAAAAATTGGCAGAGCGCGATCACAAGAAACGTGTCGGCGCAGATCGTCGCGCAGCCGAACGAACCGATCGAGGAGGCGCTGACTGTTCGACCGATTGCGGTTTCGGAGCCCGCGCCCGGAGTTTATGTGTTCGACATGGGGCAGAACATGGTGGGCGTCGCTCGGCTGAACGTTCACGAACCTTCTGGCAAAGAGATCACGCTGCGGCATGCAGAGATGTTGAACGATGATGGAACGGTTTATGTGGCGAATCTGCGCGGCGCGCCGCAAATTGACCGGTTTATTTCGGATGGCCGTGCCGCGGTTTATCAACCGGCGTTCACGTATCACGGATTTCGATATGTGGAAGTTTCCGGGTTGAGTCATAAGCCCAAACTGACCGATCTGGTCGGCGTGGTTTTTCATTCGCATCCTGAAATTGTTGGAAGCTTCGAGTGTTCGAATGCGATGCTGAATCGGTTGTGGCAGAACATTTTGTGGACGCAAAGAGCGAACATGATGTCGGTTCCCACCGACTGCCCTCAACGCGACGAAAGGCTTGGATGGATGGGCGACATCATGGTATTCGGCGAAACGGCAACGCTCAACATGGACATGGCGGCGTTTTATAAAAAATGGATTGTGGACGTGCGTGACGCCCAAGCCGACGACGGGAGGTATCCCGATTTTGCGCCGCAGCCTTATGGAAAAAACGATCGGTTTAACGGCGTTCCGGGTTGGGGCGATGCGGGTGTGATCGTTCCGCTGGTTCAGTATCAAACCTACGAAGATAAGAGGATGATTACGGAGCACCTTGATTCGGCAAAACGGTGGGTTGAATGGATTGTTTCGAAAAACCCCGATCTGATTTGGCGCAACGATCGGCACAACGATTATGGTGATTGGCTGAACGGCGACACGCTGAAGGTGGAAGGATTTCCAGCAAGTGGAAGTGAGTGCCCGAAAGAGGTGTTTGCGACTCTGGTGCTGATTCATTCGCTGGATGCGTTGTCGGAACTTTGTGCGGCAGCGAACGATCCGGACGGCGCATCCCGATATCGCTCGCTGGTCGAACGCGCGCGCCAAAGGTTTCGAATCGAATTCACCGATGCCGAGGGCAAAATGAAAGGCGATACTCAGGCAGGATATGCGCTTGCGATTGCTTGGAACGTTTTGGATGAACCGACTTCTAAACGAGCATTCGGACATCTGCTCGACGCGCTGAGGCGATGCGACAACCGCGCGTCAACGGGCTTTCATTCGACGCTGCCTTTGCTCAACGCATTGGTGCAAAACGGCCGCGCCGATTTGGCAATGGATCTGGTTTTGAGCAAACGATTTCCAAGCTGGGGATTCATGATCGAAAACGGCGCCACAACAATGTGGGAACGGTGGGATGGATTCGTGAAAGGACGGGGATTTCAAGATCCTGGAATGAACTCGTTCAACCATTGGGCGTTCGGCGCCGTGGGTGAGTTTTTGATGCAGCGCATCGCAGGAATTGCGCGCAAACCTGGCACAACAGGATGGAAGGAGATTGTGATCGAGCCGCTGATTGTGGAATCGAAACTGGATTTCGCGAAAGGCTCCTACCGATCGCCAAAAGGGACGATCGCCGTGGAGTGGACGCGCAAAGACCGGCGGGCGGATGTCACCGTGATTGTGCCGCCCGGCGTTCGCGCAGAAATCGTTTTGGAATGCGAATCGCCGAACGAAGTGAAGGAAGGCGGCTTGCCTGCCTGGAAAGCGGCCGGTGTTTCGATGAAAGGCAATCGGTTCTTTGTTGCATCGGGCAAGTATCATTTTGCGTTTGATCTTAGAAAATGACCGTTCGATTGATGCTGACTTGCTTGTGCGACGCTTTTTACGGTGAAGTCGGCATCGCGGCCGTCAAAGTTTTGGAACATTTGGGGTGCAAAGTGGAGTTTCCGCTTGATCAAACTTGCTGCGGACAGCCGCCTTTCAACAATGGCGATTGGGAATCGGCACGGAAACTCGCTGCGCGGACCATCGAGCTGTTTTCGGGCGATGTTCCGGTGGTTGTTCCAAGCAGTTCGTGTGCGGCGATGCTGCGCGATGGATGCCGCAGTTTGTTTGGAAAAGCGATGTCCAACGTGTTTGAACTTTCGGAATTTGTTTTGAATGTTTTGAAAATCGAATCGTGGCCGGGCGATTCCATTCAGGCACAACGGGTCGCGTTTCATCGCGCATGTCATGGCCGTGTTTTGGGGTTGGGCGATTCGCAGGAACGGCTGCTGCAGATGGTTCCGAACCTGCGGCTGGTGCCGTTCGAAGATGCGGATCAATGCTGCGGGTTTGGGGGCGCTTTCGCCATTGGGCAGGGATTTCTCAGCAGCAAAATCGGCTTGGAAAAACTGAGGCGCATTTGCGAAACGGGGGTCGAAACTTTTGCGAGCGGAGACATGGGGTGCCTGATGCACCTTCGAGGATTGATCGAAAAGCATCGGCTGCCTGTGCGCGCCGTGCATTATTGCCAAGTGTTGAGCAGCACCATTTCATGAAAGGAATCAATGTTGATGTCAACGCGCAACGGCTGGCTTCGACGCAAGCCGACTCGGTTCGACGCGCGGCCTCGGGCTTCACCGCCGCTCGAAGGCTTACGCTTCAGAGCACTTATGGCCGGCACCTGCTGCAAGCGCGTGAACACGCCGCCAAAACAAAAGATCATGTCTTAAACAATCTGCGCGAATATCTTTTGCAGCTGGAACAAAACTGCCAAAACAACGGAATCGAACTTGTTTGGGCAAAAGACGCCGAGTCGGCACGAGCCGCCGTGCTGGAAATTGTCCGCCAGCACGCGAGTCCAGGCGCCGTCATCGTAAAGGGCAAATCCATGCTGACCGAAGAGATTCATTTGAATGCGGCGCTGCAACATGAAGGATATGTTCCTATCGAGACCGACCTTGGCGAGTTCGTCGTGCAGTTGGATGACGATCAGCCTTCGCACATCGTCGCTCCCATCATTCACAAGTCTAAGCAGGATGTGGCGCAGACGTTCGCCGCGCATGGCATTTGCGAGCCTTCTGAAGATGCCCAAACGTTGACGCTTGCGGCCAGAAAAGAGCTGAGGCGCAGGTTCAAACAAGCGGAAATCGGCATCAGCGGGGTGAACTTTGCGATTGCCGAAACGGGACGGCTGGTGATTGTAAGCAACGAAGGCAACAACCGATTGAGCACGACCGCACCGCCCTTGCACATCGCGATGATGGGGATTGAAAAGATTCTTCCACGCGAGGCTGATCTGCCGTTGTTTATCACTCTTCTGACATCTTCTGCGACCGGTCAAAGAATCACGACGTATGTGCACATGATTGCGGGGCCGAAAAAACATGATGAAACGGACGGGCCCAACAAACTGTACTTGGTTCTTGTTGATAATGGGCGATCGCGCATCGCATCGGGAAGCTGCGCGCCGATTTTGCGCTGTATTCGCTGCGGCGCATGCATGAACACGTGCCCTGTTTATCGTCAAGCATCCGGACATTCTTACCGGCACGTTTACAGCGGGCCGCTGGGGATCGTTCTTGCGCCAAACTTGGATGGCCTTGAAACCATGGGCGACGTGGTGAAGGCATCCAGTTTGTGCGGAGCATGCGAGGAGGTGTGCCCCGTTAAGATTCCGATACCCGACATGATTTTGCACCTGCGAAACGAAGCGTTGAAAGCGAATGCCGCAACGCGCGAAAACTGGCGGGCGTTCGTCTCACTCGCTTCCCATCCTGCAATGTGGAAGTTTGCCATGCGCTGGAGCGGGCTCAGCGGCGTGCTGCCGCTCGATCCCATTCGGCGTTGGAAGCGCCATCGCGCATGGCCGAAACGTGAAGGAACTGCGTTCAGGCGGTGGTGGAATGACCGATCGTGAAATCATTTTAAATGCGCTTCCGGATCCGATCGGCGGAGACGTTCCAAAGATTTTTTCAAGACCGCGCGCGGAATCGGCAGACGGATGGGAACTTTTCGAAAAACGGTTTTCTGAATTGGGCGGAAGAATCGTAAGGCTGCATGAACTCCAAAACTTAGCAACGAAAAGCTGGCTGGTGGATGAAGACGCTCGTGGGTTCGTGCGGCACCTTAACTATCAAACCGCAAATGAGATTTGGGAAGCCGAAGTCGGCGTAACTGTTGCAGATTGTGCTGTGGCCGAAACCGGTTCGCTGCTCATTCGCGCTGCGCACGGGCGGCGCCGGATGGCGAGCCTTGCGCCGCCGCTGCATGTGGCGTTTGTGAAAGAAACGGCGATTGTGGAAACGCTGGATGAAGCGATGCCGTTAGCCGCGGGAAGAACATCGGTTATCATTACGGGCCCAAGCCGAACGGCAGATATCGCGGGCACGCTGATTCGCGGCGTTCACGGTCCCGGCGAAGTTTGGGTCATTCGATGCGATGAACAAAGCGACCAGCGAAGTTGAATTCGAACGGCTTATCGCCGAGGTTTTGGATTTAGCCTACGGCGTGGCACGCAGGCTCACACGAAACGGCGACGATGCCGAAGATCTGGTTTTGGAAGCGGTTTTGCAGGCGAAAAAAGGGTTTCACACGTTTGAACCGGGAACAAATTTCAAAGCGTGGTTCCTTAAGATCCTGACGAACGTGTTTTACAAGTCCCGCGCAAAAAACCGCAGGGCGGCAGCAGAAACCGATATCAACGAACTGTCGGAGCGATCGCTTTATGACCGGTGGAAAGAAGGGAATGGAGAAGGAGATGTCGAAAAGATTTTGGAGGAACGTCTGGGGGTCGAAGCGATCTCAAAGGCGATTGATGCACTGCCGGAAGAGTTTCGAGAAGTGTGCGCAATGTACTTTTTAGAAGACCTGAGCTATCAACATATTGCGGAGATTTTGGGTATTCCGCTTGGCACCGTTCGTTCCAGGCTCCACCGCGGCCGGGCTCAGCTGCAAAGAATGTTGATGGAAGAGGCGCTGGCATGAGCGCGCACGATGCGGAACGCTGCCGCCGAGCGTTGGAGCTTCTTGCTGACTATCTGGATCGGGAGATTTCGGAAGAAGAACTGGCGTTTGTGGAAGCGCATCTTTCGGCGTGCGGCGGCTGCGCCGAAAGGTTCGAATTCGAAGCGAAACTGATCAGGGTCATCAAAACGAAGTTGAGAACAGTGAAGGCTCCAGAGCATCTCGCCGCCAAAATCCAGGAGATGCTCCGCAGGTTGGAAGGGTAACCTTTTTTGAAATGCCTACCATCGAATTAAACCTTCACATCGCCGCGCCGATGTCGAAAGTCGTGCAAGTGGCGCGCGAAACGGAGAGATATCCCGAATTTATGCCCGATGTGAAGTCGCTGACGATTTTGGAAAAGAGCGCGGACGGAACCTATTTAAAAACCAGTTGGGCGGGCCGCATACCGCAATTCGGCCTGACCGTTCGGTGGACGCAGGAAGAAACTTGGACGGTGACCGACGGATACGCAAAATCAGATTTCAAACAGATCGAAGGTGATTACGACAAAATGGAGGGCTGGTGGAAATTCAGCGAACAGGACGGCGGCTGCAAGTTTGAATGTTTTTTGGATTACGAATACAACGTTCCGTTGTTGGGGCCGCTTGTGAAAAAAGTGATTCGGCACATCGTGGAACAAAACCTTCTTGGAATCATGAACGCCATCGCAAAACGCGCGAAGGAAAGTTAGGATGCGGCGCTCAGCGGTTCATCTTTAATCGTTTCCAGGTTTCTGGCTGCGGGTTCGTGCTGGGGATCAATGCGAAGCGCCTGTTCATATGCGAGGCACGCTCCTTCGGCGTGGCCCAACTTGTAAAGCGAGTTGCCCAACGCGAACCATGCCTGAGCGTTCATCAAATCGAGTGAAATCCCTGCCCGATAGGCGTTTGCGGCATCTTCGTACTTTCCGTTTTGGTAAAGCAGATCGCCCGCGTTCAAAAAGGCGTTTGCGTTTTGCGGGTCAAGTTTGGCCGCATCTTCGAAGCAGATGAGAGCCACGTCGGCGCGGCCAGCCTTTTGAAGCGCCCGCCCGGCGTTCACCAGAATCGGCGAGGTCGGTTCAAACCGCTTTGCATGTTCGGAATACGCCTCGATGGCCGAGACCCAATCGTTCGCGTCTTCACAGGCCTGCGCCCACTTTTCCCACGCTGTCAAACAGTTTTCATCGCACTTCCACGCCAACTTGCGAACTTCGATCAAAACGTTCGGCTCACCCAAGTCTGCCGCGCATTTTGCCGCGAGGTCGGCGGCGATTTCGCCAAGTTCACCGGGCGCGATCAGCGATCTGGCGATTTCGAGCGCCTCCTGGTTTTTTCGTTGGTTCGCCAATTCAAGAGCGATCCCAAGTTTTGCAGGCACAAAATTCGGCACAACGGCATGCACTTCGCGGTATGCCGCTTCGGCTTCCTTCGATTGCGACAAGCATGAAAGGATCTGCCCTTTCAAAAATGCGGCTTTGTACGATTTGATCGTTCTATCGCAAGTGGTGTTGGGTTCGGGCGGCGCATCCAAACATCGTTGAATCGAAGCCAGCGCAGATTCGAAATCGCCTGCGGCTTTTTGAATATAAGCTTTCGCATAATGAATCAAGTGGCCGCCGAAACCGGACTCTTCGGCTTGGTCGCAAACCGCCAGCGCCTCTTCATGCTGGTTTTGTTCGCACAAGAGCAGTGCGAGCAGCTGAAAACAGAACTGTCCATGATAGGCGTTTTCCGGCATGGTTTCAATCGCTTTCCGGAAGCAGGCGATCGCCTCTTCCCTTTCGCCATTGATAGAAAGGGCGTTTCCCAGATTGAACCAATGAAAACCGTCGCTGGGATTCGACGCGAGTTCGGCCCTCAGCATTTCGATGTTGCGGGCATGCTTGTCGCGCTCCTGCATCGTTGAGGAACGGTATCCAAAGTGATCAATCCTCGCCGAATCGAGGCTCGCAATCGGCAGCCCGGCTGCGATGATCGAAGGAGCGATCTGCTCGTGAATCCGCCCTTCAAACCGCACGTTTGGCAGTTTTTGAAACAGACGGCATGGTTGGTGAACCAACTGGTCCTGCGCCTCATCGCTTTCGTGAAGGTAGTTGACAATCGGAATCATATATCCGCCGAAATGCGGGCGCGAAACCGCCTCCAAAATCGGCGCCTTGCTTCCGCCTGCCAAACGCTCGTCGGCGTCAATCCACAGCAGCCAATCTCCCGAAGCAAGATGAATGGATGCGTTCCGAGCCGCCGCAAAGTCGCCTGACCACTCAAAGAAACCGGTCTTCGCGCCAAACGCCGAAGCGATGCGAAGCGTATCGTCGGTCGAGCCCGTATCAATGACAACGATCTCATCCACAATGTCCCGCACCGACTGCATGCATCCAGGCAGGTTTTCCGATTCGTTTTTTGCGATGATGATTGCGCTGATGCGGACGCCCGGAAGCGGCTTCAATTCAACGCCCTTTCGTTCGGCCAGCCTTTTCAATTCGTTAAACCGCGATTGAAAAATCGGCGATCCGTTCGCAAACTTTTTGCTCAACACAGATTTGGAATGATAATGGTGCGCAAGGGTTCTCACCAGAATCAGCCCTTCATCGCACTCAGCAGCGTTCGCAGCGAGTGCGAACGCTTCCGTTTCGCGGCACAACAAACACAAGAGCGTGCCGAGCGCGGCGCTGATTTGGGCATCTGCGGGATGCTGATTCAAACTTTCGCGCAATAACTGTTCCGCTGCGTCGTAGTTCCGCGAACGGATGAGGCTGTTCGCCTGCTCGACGATACGGGTTGGCGTCATGTTCAGGCAGCCACGCGATCGCGCTGCAACTGCAAATGTCTGCGAGCGCCGGCGATGCTATACATCTCGTCGCGCAGCAATCTTTTAATCGTGAACACGGTTTGGATGTCTTCGGGACGATATCGGCGCTGGCCGCCTTTCGTTCGAATCGGCGTCAAAAACTCGGAAAATTCGGTCTCCCAATATCGCAGCGTGTGTACCTCGACTCCGACAATCGTGCTGGCCTGGCTTATGCTCACAGTGTCAGGAATCTGTTTTGCGGTCTTAGAAGTGGGCATAGGTCGCGGTCTCCTCAAGGGTTGTAATTACCAAAGGGCATTATCGGCGGGTGCCGGTAATCATGCAGGGTCGGAGGCGTTTGCGGCGCCAAAACCAGCCGATCTGTCCCGTGGAGGGCGACCCGATCGAACGCGGCGCCGAAGGCGCGCTCAATCTCGCCGCTTTGCAAAACGGCGTTCACGGTTCCTTCCGCAGCCACTCTGCCCCTCTCGAGGAGCACCGCCCGGTCGGCAAAACCTGCCGCAAGGTTCAGATCGTGCATCGCCGCGACAACGGTCTTGCCTTGTCGGGCCAGCGTGCTCACAAGCGACATCGTTGCGACCTGAAAACCCACGTCCATGTGAGCCGTGGGCTCGTCAAGCAGCATGATGGGCGCATCTTGGGCAACGGCGCGGGCAACCAGCACGCGCTGTTTTTCTCCGCCGCTCAGTTGATCGAATGTTCGATTCAAAAGGTGCGCGATGCAAGCCGACTCGGCAGCGCTTTGAATCCTTTCGTTTGCATCAGCAACCGGTTCGTGCGCATAAAGCCCCATCGCCACAACCTCTTTAACGGTGAAATCGAAGCATGGATTTTCGAACTGCGGCACAACGCACACACGTTTGGCAACCTCTTTTTGGTTCATGCTGTGCAGATTCCGGCCGCCGAGCAGCACTTCGCCTTTCCGAAGTTTCACCGTTTTGGCAAGGCAGTTGAGCAGAGTGGTTTTTCCGCTTCCGTTGGGGCCGAGCAGCGCAACAACCTCACCCGGAATCGCGCAAAAATCAACCGAATGCAGAACGGTTTTTGAACCGTAGCCCGCAGAAATGCCAATCGCCCGAATCTCCATGCGTTAGTCAATCGTTTCGTCAATCAGACCTGCACTGAACGCCCGATACATTGCGGCATAAGATCCGTTGGCTTTCATCAGCTCAGAGTGCGATCCGATTTCGGTGATTCTGCCGTGCGAGAGCATCACGACTTTATCGGTGCGTGCTGCGGTCGAAAGCCGATGCGCGATGATGAGCGTGGTGCGGTTTTCCATCACTTCGTCCAACGCTTCCTGCACGCGCCGCTCGCTCACGGCATCCAGCGAGGATGTGGCTTCATCTAACAGCAGAACGGTGGGCTGAACGATCAGCGCGCGCGCAATTGCGATCCTTTGCGCTTCACCGCCGGATAACCGGGTTCCCTTTTCTCCGATCATGGCGTTCATGCCATCCGGCATTCTTTCGATGAACTCATCGGCATGGGCAAGGCACGCGGCGCGTTTCACATCTGCATCGGTCGCATCGGTTTTTCCAAACGCGATATTGTCGTGAATGCTGGCGGCGAACAGCAGCGTTTGTTGAGGAACCAACCCGATCTGCCGACGGTACCAATGCACATCGAGTTCTTTGATGTTCACGCCGTCGAACAGAATTTCACCTTCGGTTGGGTCATAAAACCTAAGCAGAAGATCGGCGATGGTGCTTTTTCCGGCGCCGCTTCTGCCCACCAGCGCGGCGCTCTCTCCCGGTTCCAGCACAAAACTCACGTTTTGCAGCGCGATGGTGCCGTCGGGATATCGGAACGATACGTTTTTGTATTCAATGCGCCCTTCAGGAGTTTCGAGCCGTTTGGCTCCCGGAACGTTTTGGATGTCGGGGTGAACGTCGAACACCTGCGAATACATGCGCGAAGTCGCTGCGGAAACTTGGTTTACCGTTTGCGTGATCGCGCCAAGACCTTTTGCGCCGTTCACGATTTTATCGAGCGCGAACCCAAAAGCCAAAAGCGCAGGAATCGTCATCTGTTTCTCGACCACCAACAGCCCGCCGACCCAGCACACCAGCGAAAGCGCCACGGCGCCGATCAGTTCGATCCGCGGCTTCAATACGGCCATTTGTCGGACAAGTTTCACGCCGCTTCGAAACGTGTTTTCGACCCTTTTTCCAAACCTCTCGGCTTCGCGTTCTTCGGCGTTGAACGCTTTCACGACTCGCACCGCCTGGAGCGATTCTTGCATCACGTGCTGCATTTCCGAAAGATCTTCTTGAACTTTGGTTTGTGCCGACCGCACCTTGCGCGCGTTGTATTGAATCAAAATCGCCACCGGCGGGAGCGCAACCATGGAAAGCAGCGCCAGCTTCCAACTCAAAAAGAAAAGGCTCGCGGTGCCAAGCACCACCTTGACGGGCGCATCCACCGCATCGCGAATCGAAGGAACTGCGTTCTGAATCACCGTTACATCGTTGGTGAGAACGCTTTGCAGCGAACCCACCCTTTTTTCGTTAAAATAGGCGATCGGAAGCGAATGAAGTTTTTCAAACAGGTCGCGCCGGATCGTTGCGGTAATGCGCTGGGCGGCTTTGCTCAGATAGTAAACTTGTCCAAACGTAAAAAAGTATTTGAACAGAAAAACAACGATCACACCGATGCAAAGTTGGGCAAGCCGGGACGAATCTTTGGCTTCCAAAGCGTCGCCCACCATTTTCAAAATCGCAACTGTGCCCAACAGTTCCAGAATTGAAGCCATGCCCGAACACAAAAGTCCGACCGCAAGCGCGCGCTTCTGCGCCAACAGCCGGCGGACGAATCGCGCATCGAGCCGTTTGAACACATCATAAGGCTACCCGTTGGCTCGGTATCCTTAGCCCTTCGATGACCATTGACGAACAGTTGGACATTTTGTGCCGAGGATGCAGCGAAATCATCAGCCGCGAAGACCTCGAAGCAAAACTGCGGTCAGGACGGGCGCTGAACGTCAAGCTTGGCGTGGACCCCACCGTGCCTCACGTTACGCTTGGCTGGGCCGTGGTGCTGAGAAAATTGCGCCATTTTCAAGACTGCGGGCACACGGCGTGTTTGATCATAGGAGATTTCACCGCGCAGATCGGCGATCCCAGCGGAAAATCAAAAACCCGTCCCCAACTTTCACGCGAACAAGTGAACGCAAACGTGAAAGCGGTTGAAGATCAACTGTTCAAAATCCTTGACCCAGAAAAGACCAAACTGTTTTATAACGCCGACTGGCTTGGCTCGATGAGTTTTTCGGATGTCATTCGGCTTGCGAGCAATATGACCGTTGCGCGCATTTTGGAGCGGGACGATTTTCAAAACCGGCTTGCCGAACAAAGGCCGATCGGAATGCATGAAATCCTTTATCCCTTGTGCCAAGGATATGATTCGGTTGCGATTCAAGCTGACATCGAGCTGGGCGGAAGCGACCAAAAATTCAACAACTTGGTTGGAAGGCATCTGCAGCGCGAATATGGCCAAGAGCCGCAGGTTGTGATACTTTTGCCCCTGCTGGTGGGCACCGACGGTGTTGAAAAAATGTCGCAATCGCTTGGCAACTACATCAGCGTGATTGACGAACCCAACGAGATGTTCGGCAAAACGATGTCCATTCCCGATCATCTGATTGACCCGTGGTTCACGCTTTGCACCGACGTGCCCCTGCACCAGGTTGCGAACATCAAAAAGCAGATGGATGAGGGCAGCCTGAACCCCCGCGATGCTAAAAGGCTGCTTGCAAAAGAGATCGTGGCTCTTTATCACGGCTCGAACGCAGCCGAAAACGCAGATGAGTATTTCGTTCGCACGTTCAGCAAACGCGAAACACCCGATGCGCCCGACGCGCAGATCCCCGGAGAATGCATCCGCGAGGGAGCGATTTCGGTGCCGCACATGATCGTGGCGCTCGGCCTTGCCGCCTCGAACTCGGACGCGCGCAGGCTGATGGACGCCGGCGCCGTGGCGCTCGGAGACCAGCCGCTGAAAGACCCGAAACAGATGCTGAGCGTCGAAGACGCCGTGGGAAAAGTGCTTCGCGTTGGCAAACACAAATTCAGAACGTTAGTTCGCTGAGCATTTCACCACGCACCGGTGCCGATATTGTTCGCCCGGCCTAAGCGTGGTGCTTGGAAAGTTCGGGTTGTTGGGCGAATCCGGATATGCCTGCGTTTCTAAACACAGTCCGGTGTGGCGGTCAAACGGAGAACCGTTCAAAAAGTTGCCGGAATAAAACTGAATCGCGGGCTGTGTGGTTTCGATCTCCAAAACTCTGCCCGATTCGGAATGTTCGAGCCTCGCTGCGTTTGCGCCGTCCAAAACGAAGTTATGATCAAATCCATCACCAAACCTATCTCCAATAAGCCGAGCGGATCGAAAATCCAAATGGGTTCCTTGCACGCTCGCAATCTCTCCTGTCGGAATGAGTTCATCATTCACCGGCGTGTACCTCGATGCGTTCAGCCGCAATGTGTGATCCAAAACCGTGCGCGAATGATCGCCCGAAAGATTGAAATATGCGTGGTTGGTGAAATTGACGATCGTCGGCATGTCAGTTTCGGCTTGATAGGTGATCACAAGCCGGTTGTCGTTATCCAGCGAATATGCGGCCGATGCGCGCAGATGCCCCGGATACCCCTGATCGCCATCGGGGCTGTCAAGCCGAAAAACTACACCGCTCTGGTTCTGAACGTACCGCCAAACCCGCTTGTCAAAACCTTCCAAGCCGCCATGCAGATGATGTCTGCCTTCGTTGGAAGTGAGGCGATATTCAACACCGTCCAAAACGAATCTTGAATTGCCGATGCGGTTGGCGAACCGGCCGACCGTGCAGCCCAAATATGCCGTGTCGTTACGATACGCGTGCGCCGAATCGAATCCGAGCACAATATTTGCAAGCCTTCCGTTGCGATCCGGCGCCAGCCAGCGGACGATTCGCGCGCCAAGATCGGTGAGCGTGATCGCAACTCCGCTTTCGTTGCTCAGCGTGATCAGTGAAGGTTCGGTCACGAGCCGTTGGCTTTCTCGATCGCCGAATCGGCCGCCCGCTTAATCGCGCCGCGGCGATCTTTGTATTTCTCGGCGTTCTTGAAAAGGTCAATGTTTCCTTTGGCATCCCAGTTGGCAAGGGCGTTGATTGCGGCGACGCAAACCTGCGTCGGCGCAGCATCTGAAACCAGTTTGCGCAATCGCGCGATCGTTTCATTGTCTTTTGGCAGGCGCGCGAGCGCGCGAACCGATTGAAGCTGGCGGTCAACGCTTAAAGAATCAATTTCGTGCAGCCACAACGATCGAAGTTCAGGTTTTTCCAGCGCGGCCAACGCGTCAACGCTTCTCAACGCAGGAAACCGCGCGCTGTCGTTCATCACGGCTTTGGATGCTGCATCAATGTCGGCCTGCGAAGGATTCGCGAGCATTTTGTTAAACGCGTCCTGGCGATCCGGTGCCGAATAGGCATAAAGCACAATCGCCCTCCGCTCTTCGGCAGAAAACTGATGATCGGGAATCTCGCGCAAAAACTCCTGTTTCGGATCGAGGATCACCGCCGCAGGCTTCACGCTGCACGGCAATTTGAAGGTGTCTTCCTGTTTCGAAAGGTGTACGGTCCGCACATCGTGCGATCCGCCGCTGGAAAGCAGATCAACGTGCGCTTCGATATCATAAATCGGCGTGCCGTCACTCGTGCTCTGCTTTTGATTCACACTGAGTTTTACGTTGCCGTTTTCATAACTCCAAGAGTATTCGAGCACGGGATGGCCGGGCTTTTCAATCCATTGCGCCCAAAACGGCTCGACGTTAATGCCGGTGGCTTCGATGAAAGCCCGCCTAAGTTGAGCGCTTTCCACGGGCGTGTGCCGCCACTTGGTCAAATAGTAATTCAGCCCGGCAAAAAAGTTCTCATCGCCCAAAAAACATCGAAGAGTGTGCAGAATGTCACCGCCCTTGGGATACGTGTGACTGTCGAACATCGCATCGCCGTTCGGGTACATCTTTGTGGACAGCGGCCGTTTGTATCGGCGCGCTTCGTTCAAATATCCGCGCAAGTTGTCGTAGATTTCCCATTGATAGGCGTTGATGCCCCGGCTGTGTTCAAAATATAAACATTGCATAAATGTGGCAAAACTTTCGTTGAGCCAAATGTCGCCCCAATCTTTGCAGGTCACCAAATCGCCGAACCATTGATGCGCCAATTCGTGCGCATTCAAACTGTCCATGCGAAACCAACCGTCTTTCGCGTCAGTCAGCGAACCGGCCCCAAGCGTGGTCGCCGAAACGTTTTCCATGCCGCCGCCGAAATCCCACATCGCATCTTGCGCATATTTCGGCCAGGCATATTTCACGCCGAGCACCGATGAATAAAACGAAAGCATGTCTTTGGTGTGTCCGAACGATGCGTCAATCTGATCGGCATGGCCGCGAGGAACCACATACCAAAGTTGAACGCCTTCCCAACTGTCCTTTTTTATGTCGAACGGCCCGCCGCACAAAGAAAGCAGATACGTTGCATGCGGCTGATCCATCTTCCAATCGAACGTCTTTTTCTTTTTGTCCGCACTCAGTTTTTCGGAAACCAAAACGCCGTTGCCGATCACGTTCCAATCTGCCGGGACTGTGGTTCGGGTTTCACTGGTTGTCAAATCGTTGGGATAATCCCAGGTCGGCACCCATTCACTGTTGTATTCCGATTCGCCCTGCGTCCAAAAACCGATATGATTTTTGTCGCTTGCCGTTGCATTAATCCAATGCCATCCGCCGCCTCCGCCGCCGAACGACCTGCCGCGAGCATTCGCAGCCGAATAACTAACGGCGATCTCTAACGGAACTCCTTTTGCAACAGGACCAGTGTGAATCAGCAGCAGCCTGCCCTCATGCTTGAATGCAACCTGCTTGCCGTTCACCGTAACTTTTGCGATATCCAGGCCCGTTCCGGCGTGAAGCGTAACGTCGCTGATCCCTTTGCGCAGAGGGGTCATCGTATTCACCGCAACGCCCGTGATTTTTCGGGCAGAGTAGTCAACGTCCAGGTCAACACGCAAGTGAACAAGGTCACACGTCCGGTCGGGCGCGTAATGCATCGAAGCGCTCGGCGGAGCGAACGGGTTCTGATTCTGTTGGGCAAGGCCCAAACCAAATAAGGCGAACAGCACACTGCAGGAGATTGCGACTTTCATGGCTCGTTTGAAGCATCTTATCCCAAAACTGCTTGGGCTGCGCCGTGCCGCCCAGCGCATGCCTCTCTCTGCTAAACTCCCCGAATCATGCTGCTATCCTTGTTGTTCGTCAATCCTCCCGCCGTTCAAGACAACCCTTTTGATCCCGGCCCATCGCCCTATCTGATGCGGCACCCAACCCTCAACCAAACCAAAATCGTTTTCCAATTTGCCGGCGATCTTTGGCAGGTGCCCCGCAGCGGAGGTGAAGCATCCCGACTCACCTCTTCGCCAGGAATCGAAAGCAATCCGGTCTTTTCGCCCGACGGCTCGATGATCGCGTTCACCGGAGAATATGACGGCAACACCGACGTTTTTGTGATTCCCGCCGATGGCGGCGTTCCGAAACGTCTCACTTATCATCCCGCTCCCGATAACGTTGTCGGCTGGACGCCCGATGGCAAGTCCGTTCTGTTCGAATCCCCGATGCTCAGCAACACAGACGCGACCAGGCTGTTCACCGTGAGTGTGGACGGAGGAGTTCCCAAAGCGCTGCCGTTCCCCATGGGCACACAAGGCTGTTTTTCGCCGGATGGCACACAGATCGCCTACGTCCCTGGCTTTAAATGGCAGGAAGCGTGGAAGCGTTATCGCGGCGGACAAGCGTACGCAATCTGGATCGGCCAGATGTCCGATTCAAAAGTCAAAGAGATTCCGCGCAAAGGCGAAAACGACGAACAGCCGATGTGGATCGGAAACAAAATCTATTTTCTAAACGATTCGCGCGGCCCGGTTGGATTGAACAGTTATGACACGACCACCGGAAAAATCACCGAAGAGATCAAAGGCGAAGGTTTCGATATCAAATCTGCTTCTGCCGGCCCCGGAGCGATCGTGTATGAACGGTTGGGATCGCTCAACCTGTTCGACCTCCAAACCAGAAAGTCCACCCGCGTTCCGATAACGATCCGCGGCGACTTTCCCGAAGTCCGTCCCCAATTCAAAGATGTCGCGAACGACGTCACTTCGGCTTCCATCTCGCCGACCGGCCAGCGCGTGGTCGTTTCCGCTCGAGGTTGGATCTTCACCATCCCTGCTTCAAAAGGAGATGCGCGGATCATTGACGACGAACAGGGAGCGCACCGCCGAGACCCCGCATGGTCGCCCGATGCAAAAACCATCGCTTATATCACCGACACAGCAGGAAAACAGCAGCTCGCGTTGTGGGATGTCGCGTCTTCAACCAGAAAACTTTACGATCTTGGCGGCGAACCCGCGTACTACCACGAGCCAACCTGGTCGCCCGATTCAAAGACAATCTCCTATACCGACAATCGCAACTCGCTTTGGATTTTCGATACCGCGACCGGCAAAAACACCAAAGTTGACGAAGGCACCTACACCGATCCCAACGTTTCGATGAGCGCACAATGGTCTCCCGATTCAAAATGGCTCACTTGGGCGCGCGATCTTGACAACCACCTGCAGGCTGTGTTCGTTTACAACCTGGATACCGGCAAGAAAACCCAAATCACCGATGGCCTTTCCAATGCGCGCAGTCCTGTTTTCGATCGCGATGGCAAACACCTTTATTTCATCGCGAGCACGAACACCGGCCCGGCATCTTCGTGGCTCGATCTTTCGAGCCTCACCAATCCGAACATCATCAGCAGCGTTTATGCGGTTGTGCTGCGGAGCGACCTTCCGAACCCGCTTCAGCCGGAAAGCGATGAGGAAGTCATTAAGGCCCCGGCTCCGCCCGATCCGAACAAAAAGCCCGAAGCGCCAAAATTCGGAATTGATCTTGATGGCATTGAAAACCGCATCATTTCGCTGCCGATTCCTGCCGGCACGATTGCGGCGCTTTCTCAGGGGCCTGCAGGCAGCTTCTTCATTCTGTCGGTGCCGCCGCGCGCAACGGCCACGTTCTTTGGCGGAGCGCCGATCGCCATGATTCAAAAGTTCAGTTTTGCTGATCGAAAAGCGTCGCCGTTCGCTCAAGGAGGAAGCATCGCGCTTTCGGCAGATGGTCAAAAGGTTCTCATTGTCCAAGGAGGCGGGTTTGCGATCGCGAGCGCGATGATGCCTCCTGCGCCGGGCCAGGGCGCGATAAACCTGTCGGGCCTGCGCGTCAAGATCAATCCGAAAATCGAATGGGAACACATGTTTCACGAGGTCTGGCGCAACGAACCGATGCTCTTTTACGCATCGAATCTGCACGGCATTGACGCGCAAAAAATGGACGAGCGGTATTCGCCATTTCTAAAGAACATCTGCTCGCGCGATGACCTGAACTATCTGTTCACCGATATGGTGGGCGAAATCTCCATCGGTCACATGTGGGCGCAGGGCGGCGACATTCCCAACGTCAAAGGCGTACCGGGCGGACTGCTCGGCGCCGACTACGCCTTCGAAAACGGCCGCTACAAACTCACGCGCATCTATAACGGAGAACGATGGAACCCCGGTCTTTATGCGCCCCTTGCCCAGCCCGGAATCAACGCTAAAGTTGGCGAATACATTCTTGCGATTGACGGCAACGAACTCAAAGATTCCAACGATATCTATGAAAAACTTGAAGCCAAAGCAGGAAAACAGGTGCGGGTTAAAATCGGGCCGAACGCCGACGGTTCTGGTGCCCGTGAAGTAACCGTTGTGCCCGTTGCAACCGAATTCAACCTTCGCCAACGCGCATGGGAAGAAGACAATCGAAGATATGTGGAACAGATGACCAACGGCCGCGCAGGATATGTGCACGTGCCCGACACCGGTGGAGGCGGATGGAACGCATTCATTCGGTACTACTATGCACAAGTTGACAAAGACGGAATCATCGTGGATGAACGGTTCAATCACGGCGGACTCATCAACGATTACATGGTGTACGAAATGCAAAAGCAGCTCGACGCCGCATTCACTCCGCGCGATGGCAAAGATTGGCCGACACCAGGCTCGACAATCTATGGCCCCAAGGTGATGCTCGCCAACCAGTTCTCGGGCTCCGGAGGCGATATGTTTCCGTGGCTTTTCAAACATCGAAAAGTCGGGCCGGTCATCGGCAAACGCACCTGGGGCGGGTTGGTTGCGGCGTTCAGCTTCCAGCTTGCCGATGGCGGTTCTGTCAATTCGCCCAACTGCGCGTTTTATGACCCCGCCACGGGAAAGTGGGACGTGGAAGGTCATGGCGTTGATCCGGATATTGACGTCGAACTCGACCCGTATCTTTGGCGCCAAGGCAAAGATGCGCAGCTCGAGCGGGCAATTGCAGAAATCAACAAACAGCTTGCAAATTACAAACGCCCGGTTCTGAAAAGGCCGCAAAACCCCGACAAATCTAAAATCGGCTCCGTGCGTTATCTTTTGGAGAACCTGTTCGAATTTGCAGACTGAAACCGAACCGTTTGAACTTGGATACGAATGGAAAATAGAAGGCGGCATCGAGCACGCCTTCTATTTCCTGAGTCACATCGCCACGTGGCCGGATTGGTGGCCGCAGATTGTGTCGGTTCAAACGTCCGACCCAAATAAACAACACACCGAGGCGGGCGATTCCGCACTGATGCGCGCGAAATCGTTCCTGCCCTACGGGCTGAATTGGAAAACTGTCGTGCGCGAAATTGATGAACCGAACCGGATCGTGGTGGACAGCGAAGTAACACTCGGAAAAAGATTCGGAATGCACGGAGTTGTGAGGTTCGAACTTAGGCAGATCGGCCCGACTGTCGAAATCCTCAATCGTCAACAGATATGGCCGGATCGGCCGGTGTCGAAACTTTTGCGGCCTGTTTTGGCTTTGCTGTTCAACTTCAACCATCGCTATGCGATGAAGCGCGGCGCGCCGGGACTTCAACGCGTGGTTTCCGAGCGCGCCAAATCGGTTTCTGGTTGATCGCGCCTTGACCCTTTTGGAGTTCGCGATGCTTCCATCACGCTTTAAAGGCTTGTCTGATTCTGCCAGAATCAGCGCGTGCGCGGGAGATTCATCAGTTTGGAAGGGCCGGAAGGAGGCGGGAAATCCACCCTCCTTGAACCGCTCGCACAAAAAGTTCGCAACGCAGGATTCGAGGTTCTCACCACCCGCGAACCCGGCGCCGGAAAGTTCGGTGCGCAAGTCCGCGCCGCCCTGCTTCATGGCGAAAACCTTGAGCCGTGGACGGAAGCGTTTCTTTTTCTTGCCGACAGGTCTCAACACTGCAGCGACGAGATTCGGCCAGCGCTCGAACGCGGCGTGTGGGTGATCTGCGACCGGTTTGCCGATTCCACCATCGTGTACCAAGGTTATGCTCGAGGTCTCGACATCGAACTGTTAAGGCGCCTCAACCAGATCGCCTCGCAGGGCGCCGTTCCCGACCTCACGCTTCTGCTCGATCTCGCGCCGGAAACCGGCCTCGAGCGGATCGCAAAAAAAGACCGGCTTGACTCAGAACCGGTTGCGTTCCACCACCGGGTTCGTGCAGGGTTCTTGAAAGAGGCCGAGCTCGACCAGCAGCGTTGGCGCATCTTGGATGCCGCGCTCCCGCCCGATGAACTCCTGGATGAAGCGTGGTTTCACGTGCATCACCTGATTGATCTCGTTAGGCCATAATGAGAGAATCCCCCAACCTGGAGCAGTTTGAGTGAAGCTCGTCATCGCAGTAATTCATAACCGAGACAGGAACCGCGTGATTGATGATCTTGTGCGTGCGGGATTCAAATTCACGATTCTCAGTTCAACAGGCGGGTTCCTGCGCGAAGGCAACACCACGCTCCTTACGGCGGTCGAAGACTCCGAAGTTTCGACGATCATGGAACTGATTCAGCAAAACTGCCGTGCGCGCGAACAACTTGTGAATGTGGTTCCGCCGGAAACCTCGGCGGTTGGGGCGTTCGTTCCAAGCCCCGTCAAAGTTCCCGTCGGCGGCGCGATAGCCTGGGTGGTCAATGTCGAGCAG
>JAJPJR010000054.1 GCA_021324165.1 Armatimonadota bacterium | reverse complement strand
TACCGTGAAGAGCCGCGCCAAACGTTCAGCCGCTTCGAAAGCGCCTTGCCATAACTGCGGTTGCCCAAAAGCGTGCGTTTTTCGCGAGGCTCGATGCGCATCTGAACACGCTTCCCCTCTTCTACGCCTTCGATGATGATCCATCTGCCAAGTCCAAGCAGACTGTTCCAGTTGAATCCGAACCTTATGGAGCGGATATGTTCTTTCGGAATCGAGAACGTGAGCGATTCTCCGAGAAAAACCAGGTGCGTGTTCAGCATCAGCAGCCAGCCGACATCTTCGTGAAGGTGAACGGCGGTGTTGGATTTTGGTCGCGCGAATCCCACGAACACCGCATGGCTGGCTTCTTCGGGATGCATCGCGCGCAGTTTTGGAAGGAGTGCGCTTCGGATTCTCTGGTTTTGATACAAAGCGAAGAAGTTGATTCCCAGCCAGAGCGCCGCGGGAGTTGCGATCCAAAACCCAAGCGCCAGCGAAGTTTGTCCGCGGCGATCGAAATATGAAGCGATGACCGGAAACGGCGCGCAGAACAGCAGCGGAATTAGGTTGGACATCCATTTTCGAAAGTCCGACCAGATTCGCGTTTGGCGTTGATGCGTCTTCAAATTTTAAAACTCAGGGCGTATTCAACAAGGTTGACTCCGAAGTTCGGCCTTCGCAATCCGGCGTTGCTGATATGGCAGAACCTGATGGCGAGTTTCGGTGCGTTCGGACCATCGCCGAAGTAGTACCCAGCACCGAAATAGGTGCCGAAGTCGAACTTCGAACTCAGGTCGAAGGTGAGGTCTTTCGTGACAAATATCCCGGTGCCTGCTTCCAAGCAGAAATTATGGAACGATCTGCCGCGGCCGATGAACTCGCCGCCCACGCTGATCCATGCGGCTGTGAACGGCAGCGCCCGGCGCTCTTGAGGAATGGAATGGATGACGCGCAGGCCCAACAGCTCCCTCGCTTCGATGTCGTGTCTGCCGCGGATTGCCAAGAATCTTGCGCTGCGCGAAACGAACAGTGACCCGCCATATCCCGCGCGCTGTTCGCTTGCTCCCGCGATCTGCGCCGACGTGTGGAAATCCAATTCGATACGCCACTGCACGTTGTCGCCTTTTGCGGCGATCGCCGTGCAAGGCGCCAGCGCCAAAAACGTCACGAATTCAACCAACTTTTTCAACTTTCACCTTCTCGAATAAACGATTGATTTCTGATTTGCGTCCGATCGAAGCACCGTCGGATTCGGCGGTCGCCGCGCCTGCGGCAACTCCCCATCGCAGCGCGTCGGCCGCGTCCATTCCTTTTGAAAGACACGCGATCATAGCGCCAAGCAGCGAATCGCCCGAGCCGACCGTGCTTTTCGGTTCGATTATTGGAGCTGCCGCCCAGTATCGCCCGTGATCGCAGCACATTGCGCAGCCGAGCGCGCCCATGGAGACCAGCGCGATTGCGATCTGCATGTTGTGAATTTTTTCGGCGGCTGCAAGCGCGCCATCGCGGTCTTCCACGCGCTCATTCAAAAGTCTGGCCGCTTCATCGCCGTTCGGTTTCACCATATACGGCTTTTCGGAAATCGCATTTTTGAGCACCTCGCCGTCGGCATCCACCACGACTTTTACCGCGGGGTTTGCTTGTTGGATCAGTTTTGAGAACTCCGCAACCGTTTGTGTGGATAAACCCGGAGGAATCGAACCGCCGAACAGCACACAGCCCGCGCTTTTTGCCCATTCCATCAGTTTTTTCCGCAGCAGTTCGATTTCGCGCGGAGACGGCTGCGGTCCGGGCTCGTTGAACGTGGTGGGCGGACGACCCGATCCGTCTTCGATGAGAATGTTGGTGCGCGTGTCGCCGGATATCTCGACGAACTCGTGCCGAACGTTTTCGGATTCCAAAACGTGCACGACCATCTTCCCTGCTGCTCCTCCCAAGAATCCGGTCGCAGCGGTTTCAACGGCGAACTCGGCGATGATCCGCGCGGCGTTGATCCCTTTTCCGCCAGCGTCGGTTTCGGTTCGAAGCACACGGTTGGTATCGTTCGGCTTCAGGCCCTGAACGAACATCGTGCGATCCACGCTGGGATTGAGCGTGACGCACACAATCACTGCGCCATCACATCCGCGAGAAGAAGTCGTTCCGAATCAATCGGCTGATCGGTGGAGAGCACAGTTTCGAGCGGCGTTCCGACGATCGCACCGTTCATAAATCCGGCCATTTCGCCGCTGCGCCCGTTCATCAGTTGGGTTGCGGCGAACGAACCGATGCGTGTTGCCAGCACGCGGTCGAACGCTGTGGGGTTGCCGCCGCGCTGCATGTGTCCGAGCACAAGCTCGCGGCATTCGAATCCAGAACGTTCGCGGATGTCTTGAGAAATCTGGTGTGCTGAGCCTGCGCCCTCGGCAACCACGATGATGCTGCTCTTCTTGCCGCGGCTGGTGCCCGCCGCAAGTTTTTCGCAAACCTGATTCAGGCTGAACGGGATTTCTGGAATCAGAATCGCCTCGGCTCCGCCCGCGAGTCCGGCTTCGAGAGCGATGAATCCGTGCTTGCGTCCCATCACCTCGACCACAAAAACACGGTCGTGAGAATAGGCGGTGTCGCGCACGCGGTCAATCGCGCCGAGCGCGGTGTTGATTGCGGTGTCGAAGCCGATGCTCGGATTGGTGCCGAAGATGTCGTTGTCAATGGTGGCGGGCACTCCATACACCGAAATTCCGCACTCTTCGGAAAGTTTTTTTGCGCCAGCGAGCGAGCCGTCGCCGCCGATCACGATCAGCCCGCTCACGCCGAGGGATTGAAGTTTCTGCCCCGCCTGTGCGCGCACAGCGGGTTCAAAGAACGCCTTGCATCGGCCGCTCCGAAGGATTGTGCCGCCGCGGCTGATGATCCCGCCCACATCCACCGAGCGCATTTCGGAATGGTCATCTTCCAGAATTCCGTCATAGCCGTGCCTGAACCCTAACACGCGTGCGCCTCTGCCTAAAGCGGTTCGCACCACGGCGCGGATGGCGGCATTCATTCCCGGAGCGTCTCCGCCGCTCGTCAACAGTCCGATCGTGTTCATTCTTGCTTCGCGCAACGGTTTAGACGAACGGCAGGCGGGTTTTGCCGGTACGCTTTGCTTTCGTGGATCGAGCCACCCCACAAGAGATCGCTCTGGATTATGCGAGGCGGATCAACCCGCTGTTTCCGGAATCGAGTCTGAACGCCGCGATGGAAAACCTCCAGGATGTCGGCGTGGCAGCCCTGCCGATTCTGCTGGAGACCGGCGAACTTGCGATCGTGCGTGAAGAAGATGTGCGCAAAGCGATGCTGGCAGGAGCATCTCCGTTCGAGCCCGCCGCAGGATATTGCTCGCGCGACACGGTGATGATTGCGCCCGACACAGGTTTCGAGGCGATGTCGGAAATTTTTCGGGAACGGGGGATCGGAGAGGCTTTGATCGTGGATGCCGAGGGCAGATACGGCGGGATGGTGTTCGCGCTCGACCTGTTCCTTCATCGGATGCACGAGGCCCGTCCGGGGCTTGTGGGAGGCCTTGCCACCCCGTTCGGAGTTTATCTGACCAACGGCGTGGTGTCGGGCGGTGCGCGGGGGATCGCTTTGGCGGCCACAGGCGCGATGCTGACCGTGCTTTTCACGGCGTCGGTTTTGGCGACGCTTGGGCTTCTCGAGTTCTTTTCGAGGGCGATCGGCACTCCGGGCGCAGCGAAGGTGATGAACGGAGATGTAGACCAGGTTTGGATCACGGTGGTCAATTCGCTGCCTGTGCTGCTGTTTCTTCTGTTCATCAGGGCGATTCCTCTTTCGGGCACGCACGCCGCCGAGCATATGGTGGTGCACGCGATCGAGCGGCGCGAACCTTTGACCTATGAAGTGGTGCGACGGATGCCGAGGGTGCATCCTCGGTGCGGGACGAACATAGCCGTGGGAGCGGTGATCTTCTTGTGGCTGATGGACGAACTGCCTTATGAGTATGGGGCTCTGATCGCCTTGGCGGCTACGATCATGCTGTGGCGGACGGTCGGCGGTCTGGTGCAGTACTGGTTCACAACGAAGCCTCCCAGCCGAGCACAGTTGGAAAACGCGATCGGCGCGGGAAAGGAGCTGATTGTTCGATACCGCTCCAGCCGCCGGTTGGCTCCGAGTTTCGGCCAGAGGGTTCTGAATACCGGCCTTCCGTGGGTGCTGGCTGGCGGGCTGGCGGCGTCGGGGTTGGTGTATCTGATTTCGGTGCTTTTGGGCGATCCACTGCGCGTGTTTTAGGCGGCACGGCGGGTGTTGGAGAATCGTGGTGGGTTGGGCTATAATGCCGCGCGAGTCCAGCATTGGGGCTCTTTTTCATTCGGGAAAAGCATGTACGACGAAGACGCCATTCCGCTGACTCCGAAAGGCTATCAGCGGCTGAAGGAAGAGTTGGAGCGGCTGACGACTGCCGTCCGGACGGACATTGCCGCGCGGATTCGAGACAGCATGGATCACGGTGAGTTCAGCGAAGAGAACGCCGAACTGGATGAGATCAAATTTGAGCAGTCGCTGAATGAAGAGCGGATTACCGAACTGCAGGAGATTCTCGCGAACGCGCACATTCTGACCGCGGCTGACATTCCCTCGCGCACGGTAGGAATCGGTTCGGTTGTAACGCTTGGCGTTGCGAAGAAGAAAGAAGAGACGAAGGTGAACGTGGTTTCGAGCGCCGAGGCCGACCTGGATAACGACAACGTGTCCGACGATTCGCCTTTGGGTCGGGCGCTGATGGGCCGATCGAAGGGAGATTTGGTAAAGGTCGAGGCTCCGGCGGGCACGATCACCTACGAGATTCGAAGGATCGGTAAGATCGTTAGGTGAGTGGAGATACTGACGCCCGAGAACTCCGGCTGTCGAAACTTGCGCGGCTTCGTGAGTTAGGGCTCGACCCGTACCGTTTCGAAGAGCATAAACAGACGCACACGCCCGCTGAGATTCGCGAGCATTACGCGATTCTGGCGGGCAAGATCGTTTCGATTGCCGGACGGGTGAGTGCGCTGCGCAACATGGGCAAAGCGGCGTTCTTCGACCTGACAATCAACGGCGACCGGATGCAGGTTTATGCAAAAAAAGACGACCTGCCGGATCTGGCTTGGCAGGCGTTCGACCTGGTGGACATCGGCGACATCGTGGGAGTTTCGGGCGAGGTGTTCACAACCAGGACAGGCGAAATCTCGATTCATGCGCGGGCGATTTCGGTGCTGGCGAAATGTTTGCACACGCTGCCGTTGGGAAAAGAGAAGGACGGCGAAAAATGGTACGGCCTTGCGGATGTCGAGGAGCGGTACCGCAAAAGGTATCTCGATCTTATTGCGAACGCCGACAGCCGCGAACTGTTCATTCAGCGGTCGCGCACGGTTTCCACGATCCGAAGGTTTTTGGACGATCAAGGTTTCATCGAGGTGGAAACGCCGGTTCTTGAATCGGAAGTGGGCGGAGCGGCGGCGCGTCCGTTCGTGACCTATCACAACGAACTGGACATGGAATTGAAACTGCGGATTTCGCTGGAACTGAAGTTGAAGCGGCTGATCGTGGGAGGCTTGAACCAAGTTTATGAAATCGGCCGAGTGTTTCGAAACGAAGGGGTGAGCACTCGGCACAATCCAGAATTCACTCTGCTCGAACTTTATTGGGCGTATGTGAAGATGGAAGACGTGCAAAACCTGGTGCAGGAGTTGTGCCGCACCGTGGCTCGCGAAGTTTTTGGATCGGAAAAGATTCAGGTCCACGAGACGGTATTGGACTTTTCGCAAGATTGGCGCAGAATTGATCTGCTCACAGCGATTCATGAATATGCGGGTGTTCTGCCGGAAACGTTCAACGATCTGGGTTCTGCAAAACGCGCGCTCGAATCCAAAGGGATCGCCGCCGACGAAGAGAACGATGTGGGCGGAATCATCGAAAAGTTTTTAGAACGGTTCGTCGAGCCCAACCTCATTCAGCCCACGTTCGTTGAAAACTATCCGATCGAAACATCACCTTTGGCGAAAGTGCATCCAAACGATCCGAGATTGACGCGGAGATTTGAAGGGTATATCGGCGGGCGCGAAATGTGCAACGCTTTCAGCGAACTCAACGATCCGATTGATCAGCGCGAGCGCATGCAGCGGCAGGCAAAAATGCTCGCGGAAGGGCACCACACCGCAAACCCGTTGGATGAAGATTTCATTTTTGCGCTGGAATGCGGTATGCCGCCCGCCGGGGGTTTGGGTATCGGCATTGATCGGCTGGTGATGCTGATGAGCGGGGCTGAAAGCATCCGCGACGTGATTCTGTTTCCAACGCTCAGGCCCGAACAGAAATCTTAGGCGGCCTCGGTCTGAGCATCCGCGTTCTCGGCAGGCGCCTCTGATTGCACATCAGGTTGTTTGGCTTCTGCGGGCGGCTCGGTTTCGTGCGGCCAGGCGAGCGCCACAAGTTCGTTGTATCCCGTTTGAAAACGAACGAACGAGACTCCGACTTCGAACCCGCCTTCAGACGCTTCGCTGCCCGCGATGATGCGCGTAACTTTGCCGAGCAGCTCGATCACCGAATCGCTTTTCAGATAAATCGTGGCGTGCACACTTGCGTCTTTCGGAAGCGGCGAACGCATGCGAATTCTCATCCCTGTTAGACTTGCGTCAATCAGAGAGCCGATCGTGCGCTTGGTCTCACCTGATGCTCCATCGGTTTGATAAGCAAGCGCCACTCGAAGCGGGACGCGCACCCGGACGCTCCGCTGCTGAGATACGTCCTCCCATCTGTCAATGGACAGAACGATCGCAAACCCGTCCGGCTGATGCTGAACGGTCTCGACCAGCCCCCAACCGATGAAATCGCAGTTCGAGGAGCGCACGTTCATCAGAATCCCTGGCCGAACCAGCTCGAGCTTGCGTTCCAACACGACGGTCAGCAGGTTCCCGCTGTGATCGGCCACAGTCCCCGGGACAGCGTCACTGGGTTCATCGCCCGCCTTGGCTACCACCAGTTGGGTTCCGGTTTCGAGAACGATCTGTGCCTGCTCCATCAAGGAAGGATTATCGGCTGAGAGGGGGCTGGATATGAATGGGAGTGCCGAACGGCATCGTCTCTGCCGGATGCGGGGTTTTGCCCTGCGAAACCGCTTCAAGAGCGTCGGAGAGGTATCGGCGTGTGTCGTCGCGCGGGCGGGAGTTCGAGTCAACCGCCCCGAAGTAGGCCACCCTGCCCGCGGGATCGAGCAGCGCGGCGGTCGGGGTGATCGAAGCGATGCACGCGCAGGAGTACGCTCCGCCGGGGTCGAGAACCGGCAGCGCATCGCTTTTTGCATCCTGCAAAAACTTCGCGGCGTCTTCGAGGGTTTCATCCCAGTTCGAAAACACGCATGCCACGCCGATCTTCATTCCGCGGCATTTGGCGATGATCTCGGAGATTCTTTGGGAATACAGCGAATCAACCACGCCCTGAGAAGAAAGAAACAGAATCAGAAAACCGCTTTGCACCGGCTGATCGCGCTTCACCGCGTCGCGCAGTTCGGCGAGGTCGAACCCGATGGGCGGACGGGAGAGAGACAGCCGCGCCTCGATTTTGGAAGGATCAACGTCTGGCCACGACTGCACGATGCGGCCAGTTGGGCTGATGAGGAACGCACGCCTTCCTGTTCCGAACTTGGCGAGCGATTCCTGGGCTGTGGTGAAAGCGGCGGGAGTGTTAGGCGGCATGAGCGGATAGATGTCGGCTGGAGCCGCTTCGGGGCGGATGACCGAGAGCCTTGCGAGGACGTTCGCATCGATCTTCGAGTGGAGACCCACGGCCACGACCGCGTAGTTTTCGCGTGGGGCAAGCAGCGCAAACTGCCTTCCCTCGGGCGAGGTGATCGTGATGTCGGGTGCGAGGGCACCGAGGGCGAGGCTTGGCAGAAGGATCATCGTTCGAAAGTTTGACGGCTGGGTACGCTGATTTTGTGTCGGATTTACCGCATTTGGATTCGGAAGGCCGCGCTCGGATGGTGGATGTATCGGAGAAACAGCCTACTTTGAGGCGTGCCTTGGCGGAAGGGTTCGTGCGATTGCAGCCTGCGCACATGGCGGCGTTGGATGAGCATCCGAAAGGCGACGCGCTGGCCGTGGCGCAGGTGGCTGGGATTCAGGCGGCAAAACGAACGAGCGAACTGATTCCGTTGTGCCATCAACTGCCGCTGCAGTCCGTTTCGATGTGGTTGGAGCTGGAACAAGAGGGAGTGCGGATTCGAAGCGAGTGCGTTGCGCTCGCGAACACCGGCGTCGAGATGGAGGCGATCACGGCCGTGCTGGTGGCTGCGGCCACGATTTATGACATGCTGAAGTCGGCGGGGCACGGAATGGTGATCGAACATGTGCGCCTGATCGAAAAGACGGGAGGCAAATCGGATTGGAAAACCTGAGTTTTTCGATACTCACAATTTCCGATACGCGCGATGAAAGCAGCGACGAATCGGGAGCGGCAATCGCTGAGAGTTTGGACGCGCTTCGGCCCGCGCGGGTAATTCGAAAAATCGTTCCGGATGAACTGATGGAGATTTCGTCGGCGATCAAAACGATGGCGGACGCATCGGATGCAGTTTTTACCACCGGAGGCACGGGGTTTTCTCCGCGCGACGTAACTCCCGAAGCGACGCTGCCGCTGCTCAGCCGGCGTGCGCACGGATTAGAGTTTTTGCTTACGATGCGATCGCTGGAAGAAACGCCGTTCGCGGCGCTGAGCCGAGCGGTGTGCGGAATGCGCGGAAGATGTTTGATTGTGAACCTTCCCGGATCGCCGCAGGGCGCGAGGTGCGGAATGCGCGCGCTGGTTCCGCTGCTTCCGCACCTTTTCGATCAGATTCGCGGCGGGACGCATTGAACTTGTGCTGATTGACACGCACTGCCATCTGAACCTATCGGAGAAGTTTCCGGATGTTGATGCTGTGGTGCGCCGCGCCGAATCTGTCGGCGTCGAGAAGATGATGGTGGTGGGCTTGGACGTAGAAAGCTCGCAGCGCGCATTGGATTTGGCAGATGCGTTTGATTCGGTTTATGCCGTGGTGGGATGGCATCCAAACTCTGCAGCCAGCTACGTGCCGGGGGACATCGAAAGAATCCGCGAACTTTGTGCGCACCCGAAAGCCGCAGCGATCGGGGAGATCGGCTATGACAAACATTGGAACTTTGCGACGCTCGATCAGCAGGATCGGTGCACGCGCGACCAGATTCACCTGGCTGTGGAGCTGAACATGCCGGTTGTGTTTCACTGCCGTGAGGCTTACGGCGCGCTGTTCGCGATGCTCGATTCGATTGCTGATCTGCCCGAGAATTTAATGCTGCACTGTTTTTCGGGAACCGAATCGGATTTTGCGCGCGCGTTGGAATTTGGGTGCTATTTCGGGGTGGATGGTCCCATCACCTATCGCAAAGCCGAAAGTTTGCGCAGGTTGGTTTCGCAGATGCCTGCCGAAAAAATTCTCATCGAAACCGATTCGCCATACTTGGCGCCCGAACCTTATCGCGGACGAACCAACGAGCCCGCGTTTGTTCGGTTTGTGTGCGCCGAGATCGCGCAAGCGCGCGGTGAAACGTTCGATGCGATGGCCCGCGTGACCACCGAGAATGCGATGCGGGCGTTTCGGCTTGGGTAATATCGCTCATCTTGTGGGGCGTTAGCTCAGTTGGTAGAGCAGCTGACTCTTAATCAGCGGGTCATAGGTTCGAGTCCTATACGCCCTACCAGCTGACGTTTTTTTTGCGATGCTTTTTCTTATTCCCGATACGGGCGCGGTTTCTGCCGAAATTCACGCGCTGGCGAAAGCCGATCAGATGGACCGCGCATCTGCGCAGGCTTATTTCGAACATCAAAAAGAGGTCGCGCCAAGAGACCGCGCGCGGCTGCTTCGGGCCCGCCAGATCGTCGCAAAAGCGGCGCATTTGTCGCCGCAAGATCTTGATTCGCTGGCGCTGATTTTTCAGCACGGAGAACGGGCCGAGGATTTCGAAGTCGCGCGCGAACTTTCTATCATCGCTTTTGCGCGCGGAAAATTCGGCTCGACGCCGGCGCTGGCGGAAGATCGCTTTTTGACTACGATCGGCAAGAAACAACGTTTTGGGAGTCAGTTTTCTTGGAGCGCCGAAGGCACGCCGGTGTGGAAAGATCTTGCAGGCGAGGACGCGTATTCGGTAACCGATGCGTCGAGGCTCGATTTTTTGCAGCCTCCGCTGAGCGAAATCAAACAGCGTGGGCTGGAAGCGTTTCAGAAGCCCGATGAACGGATGTTCGAACGGCTGATGCAGAGCCGCGATTCGAAATGGCAAACGCGCGCGAGCAGCCGCGAGTTGTGGAATTGGTTTCGCAAGCGTAAGCGCAGCCGGTTTGCCAGGAGCGATGTGCAGAAGATCCTGGCGTTATATCATGCGGACAGACTCCGTGCGCCGCGCGATGCTTACATTGCGGCGAGCGTGCTGGGGAGTTTCCAAACCGAGTCATCGCTGCTGCTTGCGAACGAACTTGCGGTTTATTCGCTGTGCAGGGGATATGCGCCCGCGCGGCCTGTTTTCGCCCGCACGTGTGACAGGCTTTTTGCAGTATGGGGCCTGCGTCCGCGGTTTGGCACGATCCGCGGGAGGGCGCCTTGCGCCGCGCCGATCGTGAACGATTTTTTCTTGCGACGTTGAAACAGTTTCCCCCATAGTTTGGGAGGATGCCTGTCTGCCGCCGTCGAAAAGTTCCGTATGAGACAAGCGATCTGGGTTTTTGTCGGCATTGTGGTGATCGGCTGTTCGGGGCCGCCGAGCGAAATCAAGCAGGCGCCGCCGGCAGATGTGCCGCCCGGCAGCAAACTTGTGGAAGCGGGGGATATTTCGCTGGTGATTCCGATGGATTGGGAAAAGGGCGCGATGAGCGGCGTGGACGTGGTGGCGAACAGGCTGAAAGGATTGGACGAAGATGGCGCGAACATTCTGGCAACGTACATCAACGTCGAAGAGCGCAAAGTGATCGGGGTGCCTCGCACGGGCGTTGTGATCAAAAAGGAACCCGGAGGCGGAAACCTTGAAACGGCAGCCAAAACGATGGGTCAGTTCTTGATGGCGTATCAGACCAAAGAGAAGATGGATCTGCCGATCGGTTCGGCGTATGAATTCAACGCTCCGTTTACCACGCCGGCAGGCGACACGATCGGACGGGTTGTGTATGTGGTTTCCAAAGGCCACGACGCATACACGTTGACCTTCGTTTCGGCGCAGAATCCGACGGGAATTATCAACGACGCGAGGGCCTCGATTCAAACGCTCAGAATCAAGCCGTAACGCGCCGCGGGGCCGTGTGCCGGTAAAATCGGCGCGCGATGGAGGCCGGAACTGCGTTTGAGACCGAGCGGGGGATCTCTTCGGTTCAGGTTTCGCACGGGCACGCCCTGGTGGTGGTCACGGGCATCGAAGAGGCGGCGCTCGGCGCTCGGCGGCTGGATGCGGTGCGTCTGCTGGCCGAGGCTGAAATTTCGATTGACTTTTTGAAACTGTCGTTGGACGGTTTCAGCCTTGTGGTTCCGCAGGACAAAGGGACCGCCGTGCGCGACCTGCTTTGCGATGCGGGATTCGACGCGCGCGTGCTCACCGACCGCGCAATTCTTACGGTGAACGCCGTCAACATCCGCGACGAGGCGGGAATGGTCGCGCGGATTGCTCAAACGGTTGTTCAGGCAGGTGCGGCGATCGAATCGCTTGGCGACATGCACTCTTCGGTGCTGCTGGTTGTGGATTCTGAATCGGCGGAATGCGCGGCAGACGGTTTGAAGAAACTGATTATGAACGGCGGCGGAGCATGAGAGTCCGCGTTTTGAAGTTCGGCGGCACCAGCGTCGCGACTCCTGAAAGCAGGATTTTGGCGGCGCGCAAAGTGATCGCCGTGAAGGAGCTGGGCATTTCGCCGGTGGTGGTGGTAAGCGCGATCGGAAGAAAAGGTTCGCCTTATGCAACCGACACGCTGCTCGGTCTGCTTCGCGACGTTGACCCGATGATTCTGCCCGACGCCCGCGAAGTGGATCTGATGCTTTGCTGCGGCGAAATCATGTCCACATGCATTTTCGCTCAAACGTTGAAATCGCTTGGGCATCAGGCGAGCGCGATGACCGGCGGGCAGGCGGGGCTGGTTACCGACACGAACCATGGAGATGCGAGAATTCTGTATGTGAAGCCCGACGACGTTTTACGCGTTTTGAAAAGTGGACGCATTCCGGTGGTGTGCGGATTTCAGGGCCGATCCGACCCGCAGCCCGATGCTGTGTATGGCGAGATTACGACACTTGGGCGCGGAGGAAGCGACACAACCGCAAGCGCTCTGGGCGCCGCGCTGGGAGCCGAGTCGGTGGAGATCTATACCGACGTGGACGGCGTGAAGACCAGCGACCCCGAGATGGTTCCCGAAGCGCCGACGTTGCGCAAAATGACGTATGAGGAGATCGCAGAGATTGCGCACCAGGGCGCAAAAGTGGTGCACCCGCGCGCGGCTGAAATTGCGATGAAGTTTGGGATTCCGCTGTGGATTAAAAGCACGTTCAGCGATGAACCCGGCACCGAAGTGGTTCCTAAAGAGGCGTTTCCCGAAAGAAGGGTAACCGGGGTTACGCACACCGGGAAACTGGTTTATCTTCAGTTCGACACTCCGTTCGGCGCCGACAAAGCGGTTTTGGAAGCCAAAGTGTATGAACTGATGGCCGATTATGAAGTGAATCTGTTCATGCTGAATTCGCACCCAAACAGTTTCGGGTTCGCGGTACCCAGAAAGCAGCTGAGCAAAGTGCAAGGGATTTTGGATGGGCTGGTTGTGCCGATGATTCAAGATGCTGATCCGAGGACTTACATCGTGCAGATCGGTCGTCGAGGATCGGAAGAAGTGCAGGCACAAGCGAAGATGCTTTCCAAAACGAACGCTTTCGGGAACATTCGGTTTGTCGTGGCGTTGTTGATCGAAAACTGCACGATGGTTTCGGTGATCGCGCATGAGTATCTTCAGCAGCCGGGGATTTATCGGCGGGTGCTGGAGTGCTTGGAACGTGAGAACATTCAACCGCTGCAGACGAGCGACAGTTTGTATGCGATGTCAATTCTGATTTCAGAATCGGATTGCGCGCGGGCAGTCCGGGCTTTTCACGACGAGTTCGAACTGCTGCAGGCGGTTTAGCCCCCTTTCTTTTTGGCGGCGATTTTTCTTCCTATTTCGGCGTTTTTTTCGATGTATTCGCGCCAGTTCGGGGGCACATCGGTGTCAACGAAAATCGCGGTGACGGGACATTCGGGCTCGCACAACCCGCAGTCAATGCATTCATCGGGGTTGATGTAGAGCATGGTGTCGTCTTCATAAATGCAGTCTACGGGACAGACGGTGAGGCAGGATTTGTCTTTCACGCCGATGCACGGCTCGGTAATGACGTATGGCATAGATCGGGATGGCTGATTTTACCCTTGGCCCGTGCGAGTATGATTGGGTTTCGTGAGTGAAATCGTGGTTCTTGGATCGGGCAGTTGGGGCACGGCGCTGAGCTGTTTGTTCGCGCTGTCGGATGCGAGCGTGCTGCTTTGGGGGCGCTCGAATGACGAGATCGGCGCCATTCAAAAAGATCGTGAGAACCGAAAGTTTCTTCCCGGCGTGAAACTTCCCGAAAACGTGCGCGTGAGCGGCGAATTGCCTGCGCGCGCCGATCTGTGGGTGATTGCGGTGCCGAGCGCGGCGTTTCGCGAAGTTTGCGAACGGATTCCAAATGAACCCTGCGGAGTTTTGATCGCCACCAAAGGGCTGGAAGAAGGCACCTCGCGCAGGATGAGCGAAATTGTGGAACACGTCCGCCCCAACGCCGATTACGCGGTTTTGAGCGGGCCGAATTTGGCGATCGAAGTCGCACGAGGAGTTCCTACGGCGAGCGTGGCCGCATCGCCCAACGCTCATCTTGCTTCACAAATTCAGATGATGCTCACCGGACGATCGTTCCGAGTTTACACGTCGCGCGATGTGGTGGGTGTGGAGCTGGGCGGCGCGTTGAAAAACGTTTTCGCCATCGGCGCGGGAATCAGCGACGGTTTGGGATTCGGCGACAACACGAAGGGCGCTTTTTTGGCAAGAAGTTTGCGCGAAATGTCCATTTTGGGATGCGCGATGGGCGCGGAACGGACCACTTTTTTGGGTCTCAGCGGCGTGGGCGATCTTTTTGCGACTGCCGCGAGCAGACTCAGCCGCAACTACCGCTTGGGCAGGTATCTGGCCGAAGGCAAACCGCTGGCGGGGGCGCTCGAATCGGTCGGCCAGGTTGCGGAAGGCGTTCCCACGTGCATCGCCGCATCGCATCTCGCCGATTCGGTGAACGTACCGATTCCGCTGATGAGTTCGATTCTCAAAGTGCTGAAAGGAGAAGCCACGCCGCTTTCGGCATTGGCCGCATTGATGGAACGCCCGGCAGGCAGCGAATTCGAATCGGCTACTTGAGCGGCTCCGCTTCGCGCACTTCAATTTCGCGAATCGCCGCGGTGCCGGCTCCTTTGCGAACGATGCGGATGAACCGCACCGTAAGCGGCCGCGCGCGATACGCAAGGCACCAATCTTTCAGATCGCTTTCGAAGCAGTGGCGTTCGCGCATCGAGGAATCCAGTTCGTGTGCGAACAGCTGCGCGTCGGCAACGGTTTGTCCGGTGCTGTAACC
>JAJPJR010000012.1 GCA_021324165.1 Armatimonadota bacterium | reverse complement strand
GCCCAACACAGCGCCCATCGAAACGCCAATTCAAAACGGTGCGTTCGGCACCACGGTCGGAACGGCGTTTGACACCCCGCGCAGGTTGAAAATCGAAGTGGTCAAAACCGATACCGGAGTGGATACAACGTTGCTCACGCGCTTCGTCAACAGTTGGGGCCCAACGCTCGGGCTTGATCTTCGTTTGGTGGATGACCTCACTTGGCAGCCGTTGGGAGGGCTTGCAGGCGGCGTGCAAAGCGTCGGCTTTCCGGTAACGCCGTACGACACCAACATGGCTTCGAACCTCGGACTGCCTCCCGATCAGACGCTCGTCGCGCGCTGGAGACAGGATCTGTTCCGCTACGAGTTTTATCCTTCGATGGCGCCGTTTCAGGCGGGCCGCGGATATTTCATCCGTATGCCTGCGGCAGCCGCTAACTTTTCGATTTTTGGCAGATCGGTCGGCCCGCAGCCCATTTCGGTTGCATTGCAGCCTGGATGGAATCTGATCTGCAACCCGTACAACTTCGATCTAAGCTTCTCGAACGCCACAATTCAGCACACCGTTGATCTTCCCGAATCGCTCGATGACGCGGTGGTTGATTCGTTGATTGATTCCACATTCTTTACGCTTACACCGGGTGCACCCGATACGTTCAGCGGCGTACCCGAAGGCGGGACGCTCGATCCGATCATTGACTTTCGCAAAGGCATGGCGTTTTATATTCGCGTTTTGGCGCCCGAAGGCGTTACGATCACGTTCCGCCCAAATTCGTTCGCCGTAAGTTCGAATCCGCCTCCATTGCGATATGATTGGAACGCCGTGCTGCTGTTCGCGGGAAACAAAATCGAACATTCATCGGTTGTGATCGGCACATCGCGCGATGCAACCAACGGCTGGGATAAGCGTTACGATGCGATGCTCCCTCCGATTTGGGGCGGCGCGTTGCAGGCCCAAATCGGCACAACGACGCCCATGTATCGCGACATTCGAAAGAACGTTTTGCAAACGTGGAAGATTCGATTGACCGGATTGAAGCCGGGCACAACCTACACGCTCAAGCCGTCGCTCCAAGTTGGCGAGCGCCGAGTGCCGATCTTGGTGTTCGATGACGGGCGCAGGAAAACTCAGATGCGAAACGGCGTGAGCATCACCTTCACTGCGCGATCTGCGCAGCAGGATTTCACCATTTGGCAGGCATCGCAATGAAATCTTTCGCAATGTTCGCTCTGTTGCTTTCGCTTCTTGCCGTTGGATGCGGCGGAGGCGGAGGCGGCGGTGGTGGAGGCGGATTCACCGTTTCAGGAAGGGTGCTTTCTGCCAGCACGGGCGGAGCGCCCGATCCTGCCGCAACGGTCACCATCGGCTCGCGCTCAAAGAAGACCGATGCCGACGGTCTCTTTGCGATCAAAGCGTCCAGCGGAACGACCACAGCAACGGTGTCGAGCGATTTCCCAACGTTCACGTTTACGTTCCCGCCCATCACGCAAAACACCGATCTCGGCGATTTGTGGATCGGGCCCGAAGCGGTTACCGTGGTGGGAACGGTTGTGGATTCCACCAACCAGATGCCGGTTTCGGGAGTCAGCATCGTGTTTGCAGGCAAACGCGGAACGACCGATGCAAACGGAACTTTCACGCTGCAGGAAGTGGCGTACGATTCCGCCGCAGATTTCATCTTTTTTGGAATCATCGGCACAGCCTCTAAATCCGGGTACCTGCCTTCACCGTTTTCGGCTGATACGCCGCCCAACAACGGCATCGTAACGATTCCAATCATCCAGCTTTCGCCCCAAAGCGATTCGAACCCGCCTCCGCCGCCTGGCAATCTCTATGGAACAGTAACGCTGCAAGGTGGTGGAAACTCGAGCGGAACCGTGGTTACGGTGTTTCAAGGAGGGGTTCCGAAACGTCAGTTAACTGTGGGAAACGATCAAAAATACAGTTTTTGGGTGCCGCCGGCTGATTATACGATCCATTTTCATCTGAACGGATACCAAGATCAAGACGTGCTGATCACCGGCTTCACATCTCCCGATCAAAACTTCAGGAACGATGTCGTCCTCGTACCTTAACCGTTATCGGAGCAAGCTCGTAGGGATTCTCGCGGCGATTCTCGTTGTGTGCGCGGTTCCGATCATCAAAAGAATCGCGTCAGCGAATCCGTGGGCGGGGCTGGAAGACGCGAACTATCTCGACCCGTTCGGGCCAGGAATCGGTTCGGTGATGAGCGATGTGGACATTGTGGCCTACGACAAGGCTCGACCAGTCGCTTCGTTCAATGTCCGCCGCGCGGAACTCAGGCGCGATCAACAGTTTATTCGATTGATTGATGTGCGGCGCGGAGTGGTTTACAAAGGCGATAAGGCGTGTGCGCGGTTCTTGGCATCGCTTGTTAATTACGACGCAAAACGGGGTATTGCTCAGGTGAACGGAACGGCGCAGCTCACGAACCAGGAATTCAATCTAAAAACCACCAATCTCATTGTGGATCGAATGAAAGAGAGCATCGCAACTCAATCTCCAATTACAGGAACCTATCGAAACGGAATGGTGCGTGCAGCTAGTTTTACACTCGAGTACGCCCGGCGGCACGCAACCCTCGAAAAACTTGATTGGACGGGACCCGCGTCTGACCTCACGCAAGACAAGTCTCAAAAAAAACGGATCAACGTGCGATCTCGCCAAATGGAAACGTTTACCGACCCCGATCGCGAGGTGTATCTCGATGCGGAACTCACCGAAGAAGATTCGATGATGCGCGCCGAAAAAATGACCTGGAACAAGCAGACCGACGTCGTGACAGCCGAAGGGAACGTCGAGTATTACGGGCCCGATGCGGTGATCACGGGGCCCGTCATCACCATCTATCGCAAAGAAAAGCGTGCGGTGGCCACCGGGCAGATACGAATTTTTGTGAAGCCCGAAAAAGACAAGGGCAAGCCCACCGAAGCGCCTCCCATCCCGCCCGCCAAGCCGATCCTTCCCGAAGGCTTAAAACAGCCAGCTCAAACCCAGGATGAGCAGAACAAGAAGGAGCAGGAAGTCCGCGACCCGAAAACCGCCCGCAAGTATCCGATTCTCATCACCTGTTCCAAGGTCGAATACTATTATGAAAAGGGCGCGAAGAAGGCGGTGATCACCGGCTCGCCGAAAGCGCACCAAGACTTGGCCTCAGGAGCCTGGCGCGAGGTAACTGCCCCCATGGCAGTTTACGAGGAAGAGAAGGAGATCCTCACCCTTCTAAGCGTGAACCAGGGCAAGGACGTGAGGATGAAAAACAGCAACGGAGACGACTTTCTGGCCGAGACCGTGATCATCTCGACCGTGCAGGGAAAAGAGAAGGTAACAGCCAGCCACCTGGAGGGCAGCATGACCGTGAAGGAAGAACAAACCGAGCCCCCTCCATCGGGCGCTCCCAAGCGTACGGGCGGCGGGTGAACTTTACGCTTCAAATGCCGCGTCCAACGCATATTGGACACCATGTGCCGGGGCATCCAACCCACGGGTATTCTTGCCCGCTGGGGGAGCCTCATGGCTCTGGGCAGGAGAAACACCAAATATGGCGATCGCTCGCAAGCCGCTAGCGCAATATCTAATCGAAAAGGGCTACCTGAAGCCTGAACAGCTTCAGGAAGCGCAAAAGGTTCAAAACCAAACGAAGAACCCAGACCTGGGCAGCGTGCTGATCACGCTCGGGTTCGTCGGCGAAAGGGAAGTTTTGGAAGCCAAAGCCCAAGAGCAGAACCTTCGGTTTGTAGACCTCGACCGCGAAACTCCAGATTCGAGTGCGATCAACGTGGTGCCCGAAAGGATCGCCCGCAACCACGTGGTTGTTCCGTTTCGCAAAGAGGGCTCGGCGCTTTATCTTGCGATGTCCAATCCCGGCAATCTCATGGCGATAGACGACGTTCAGCTCGCCTCCGGCTGCCGGGTGATTCCGGTTTATGCGGTTCGCGGCGCAATCGAAGACGCCATCGCAAAGAACTACACCGGCGGCACGGGCGAAGTCGGCGGCAACGGCCAAGCCGCGGTCTCGCCGACTGCCGCAACGCAAATGGTTCAGGCCAACATGCGCGGCGACATCGGGCGCGCAATCGCCGAAGCGGGATCGAGCCGCGAAATTGTGGTGGAAGACGACGCGCAGGCCGCCGCCAAAGAGGCCGAACAAGCGCCGATCATCCGCCTTGCAAACGCGCTCATTCAACAAGCGATTGCAGACCGCGCTTCAGACGTTCACGTGGAACCCCAGCAGCGGGGCGTCAGGGTCCGCTACAGAATTGACGGCGTTCTGCACGAAATGATGACCATTCCGAAAAACCTGCAGGCGCCGCTGCTCAGCCGCTACAAAATCATGGCGGAGATGAACATCGCCGAAAGGCGCCTTCCGCAAGACGGAAGCATCGAAATCCGCAGCGTCGGAAAAGATTACGATTTGCGCGTGTCGTCAATCCCCACACCGTGGGGCGAAAAGATCGTCATGCGTATTCTTGACAAAACAAGCGTGCTGCTTGGTCTGGAAAAACTCGGCTTCACCGAAGAGAATATGGTGGAAGTTGACGAACTCACAGCGCAGCCCAACGGAATGTTCCTCTCGACGGGACCCACGGGCGCAGGCAAAACCACAACGCAGTATTCAATTCTAAACAAACTCAATTCGATCGAAAGAAACATCATCACGATCGAAGACCCGGTTGAATACCAACTCGGCGGCGTCAACCAAGTGCAGGTGAATCGAAAAGCCGGTTTGAGTTTCGGCAACGCGCTCAGACACTTTTTGCGCCAAGACCCCGACATTATCATGGTGGGCGAAATGCGCGACCTTGAAACAGCAGAAATCGCGATCGAAGCGTCGCTCACAGGTCACCTCGTGCTTTCCACGCTTCACACGAACGATGCGCCCTCGGCCGTGGTGCGTATGACCGACATGGGCGTCGAGCCGTACCTGATCTCCGCGACCGTGATCGGCGTTCTCGCCCAACGGCTGGCAAGAAAGATCTGCCCCGACTGCAAAGAGCCTTACGAAGTGCGCGAGGGCGATCTGCGCCGGTTCGGATTCAAGGTGGACAATCCCGATAACACGGTTACGCTGTATCGGGGCCGGGGATGCGAATCGTGCAAGTTCACCGGATTCCGCGGACGCCTCGGCATTTATGAGCTGATGCGCACAAACAGCGAAATCGCCGAACTGATCGTGCGCCGCACCCCTCTTGCCGACATCAAAGAGGCCGCCAAAGCCAACGGAATGAAGGAACTTCGAGAAGACGGATTGATTAAAATACTCAACGGAATCACGACGCCGGAAGAAGTGATGCGCGTCGTGTTCACCGCAGGATTCTAAAATAAGAAAAAAGCCGAACAAGGAGTCATAACCCAATTGGAACTGAAATTTGAGTTACCGTATGTCGAGACAGGTGCGATCGAAGAAGAGCAGTCTTCTTCAAGGCCCAAGAGCGTCGAATCAATCCACATCAATGAACTTTTGGGGATTGTGGTTGACAAAAACGCGTCCGACCTTCACCTTTGCGCCGATGCCGAGCCGATCATTCGAGTGGATGGCAAACTCATCCGCCTGAATTACGAAAAACTGGCCGGCGCCGACACGTCGCGCATCGTTTATGAAATCCTTTCGGATGAGCAGATCGAACGGTTCGAATCAAGTCTCGAACTCGACTTCTCCTATTCGCTGCCAAAGCGCGCCCGATTCCGCGTGAACGTTTACAGAGATCGCGGCGCCATCGCCTGCGCGTTCCGACTGATTCCCACACGCATTCCAACAGTGCGCGAACTCAATCTGCCGCCGGTTCTGGAAGACCTTTGCAAAAAACCTCGCGGATTGATTCTTTGCACGGGCCCCACCGGCCACGGAAAATCCACTTCGCTTGCGGCGATGATCAACACCATCAACCGCTCCCGCGCCGAACACATCATCACAATCGAAGACCCGATCGAATACCTTCACACGCACCACCTTTCCATCGTCAATCAGCGCGAGTTGGGGCAGGACACCAAATCGTTCGCCAACGCCCTTCGCGCGTGCCTGCGCGAAGACCCCGACGTGCTGCTCGTGGGCGAAATGCGCGACGTGGAAACGATCCAGCTCGCCATCACTGCGGCAGAAACTGGCCACTTGGTGTTCGCAACGCTTCACACCAACTCCTCGGCCGAATCCATTGACCGTATCATTGACGTCTTCCCACCAGGTCAGCAGGAGCAGATCAGAGTTCAGCTCTCCAACAACCTGATGGCGGTCATCAGCCAGCAGCTGCTCCCCAGGGCAGGAAAGCCGGGCCGAATCCCGGCCGTAGAGGTGATGATCTGCACCCCGGCCATCCGCAACCTCATCCGCGAGAACAAAACTCACCAGATTCCGTCAATGATTCAGACGAGCGCGCAATATGGCATGCAGTCCATGGACCAAAACCTGCGCGACCTATACATGAAAGGCCTGATTACCTATGATGAGGCTATGAGCCGAGCCATTCATGTGGACGAATTGAAGAAGATGATCAACACGTCGGCCCCAGGGGTTACCCCTGGCCCAGCCGCGTAAGGAGTAACCAATGCCGGTATTTGCATACACATTCCGAGACGCCTCCGGCGCCATCCAAAAAGGCACCGCCGAGGCCGATACCGAAGAACTGCTTCGCAGACGGTTCGAAGAGCAGGGCTTCACCATCATGGAAGTCCAAACGCTCAAAACCCGCCGCGCGCGCGCCCGAACCTACGGCAAGGTCAAACTCACCGTTCTCTCGGTCTTCTGCCGCCAGTTCTCCACCATGGTGGATGCCGGCGTGTCCCTCGTAAGGTGTCTCGACGTGCTCGGACAGCAGACCTCCGACCCACGGCTCAGAAAAATCCTCGTGGACATCAGCGAACGGGTCGAAGGCGGCGAATCGCTCAGCCGCGCAATGCAGCGACATCCCAAAACGTTCAGCAACCTGTTCATCGGCCTTATCCGCGCAGGTGAAGTGGGAGGCGTGCTCGAAGAGACTCTGCAGCGCCTTGCGAACTTCCTGGAAGCCGACGTGGCGCTTCGAAGAAAAATCAAAGCCGCGCTCACATATCCGGTGATCGTTACGATCATGGCGCTTGGAATCACCATCGGCCTCGTAACGTTCATCGTGCCCAAACTTGTGGACACGCTGAAAGACCTCGGCGTGAAAGAGCTGCCCAGTTTGACGCAGATGTTAGTGGACATCTCCCACTTCTTGACAACCAAATGGTACTGGCTGATCGCCGGCTTGCTGGTGTTCCTCATTTTGTGGAAAGCGTTCGTCAGCACGCAGTTTGGAAGACGCGTTGCCGACCGCGTGAAACTCAAACTGCCGGTGTTCGGAAAACTGCACCACAAAATCTGCCTGGCCAGATTCAGCCGGACGCTCGGCACGCTCCTCACTTCGGGTGTTCCCATCCTCCAAGCGATGGAGACCGTCGCCGGAGTTATCGGCAATAACATTCTTGCAGACGCCGTTCTGGAAGCGCGTGCCCGAATCCGAGAAGGCGACCGGATCGGCGATCCGCTCGAGAAAAGCCGTCAGTTCCCGCCGATGGTGGTGCACATGATTTCGGTAGGCGAAGAATCGGGTTCGCTCGACTTCATGCTGCAAAAAATCGCCGACTTTTATGAAAGCGAAATCGAAGCGGCTCTGGAAAGTCTTACGGCCGCAATCCAGCCGATTCTTATCGTGATCCTCGGATGCATCGTTTTGTTCATCGTTCTTTCGATGTTCCAGCCGATGCTCGAAGCGATCTCAAACCTGTCTGCGGGCGACGCCCTGCAGCACTAATGTTTCAGGGCGCGGTTCATTCGAACCGCGCCCTGCTTCAGTCCAAAAAGTACCGCACGTTCGTAACCACCACATTCTGCCTGCTGCCCAGCGCGCTCTTCAGCTGCGATGCGATGTTCTCCTGCAAAAACCTTTGATACCATTTGGTTGAAACCGCTTCGGGAACAATCACCGTCACTGTCTCGCCAGGCTGATCGGCCCTGATCTGGTCAACATATTCCAGCACCGGATCAATCAGCGACCGATAAGGAGATTCCAAAACGATCAACGGAATCGAGGCCGCGTACTTGTCCCACTGCTCACGTAGTTCCGGCACACTCTTCGGGTTGATGGATACGTGCAGCGCCCTGATCTCATCGCTGTGAAGCCCCATCGCATAATTCACCGCCTTCAAAATGCCGCGGTGGATTCTGGGAACCAGAATCAAAACCGAATGTCTGCCGCGCGGCCCGGCAGTTCCGATGCCTTCCACCAGCTGCTTGGTGATCGAGTTGTAACGCCCCTTGATCAGCCGAAACCCCGAATAAAACAGCACCGTCAACACCGCGATCAGCCAAGCGCCTTCCGAAAACTTCGTAACGAACAAAACCAAGGTTACGATCCCTGTCGCAATCGCGCCAACCGCATTGATCGCCACGCTGAAACCGTGGCCCTTCTCTTTCAACTTCCGCCAATGAACCACCATTCCAACCTGCGAAAGTGTAAACGCCATGAAAACGCCTACGGCATAAAGCGGAAGCAGTTGATCCAATTCGCCGTGATAAACAAACACGAGCGCAGCCGATGCAACTGCCAACAGCACGATCCCGTTCTGAAACACCAGCCTGTCGCCCTGGCGTGCGAGCGATCGAGGAAGGTATCCGTCACGCGACAAAAGGCTCGACAACCGCGGAAAATCCATAAAACTTGTGTTGGCAGCCAATATCAAAATCGCAGCCGTCGCAAACTGCACAAAAAAATACAAAACGGTTCCATGGCCGAACGTCCACGCCGCAATTTGAGAAACCAGCGTGGAATAAGCGGGGTTCGATGTGGAATACAGCTCGATTTTTGGCAGATGCTGCGTGATCACTCCAAGCCCCACAAACAACACCGTCAAAATCGTCGCCATAATCAAAAGGGTGCGCGAGGCGTTTCGCGGCGCGGGCTCACGGAACGCGGGCACACCGTTGCTCACCGCTTCAATCCCGGTAAGCGCCGTGCATCCGGCCGCAAACGATCGCAGCACCACAAACAGCAGCGGCAGGGCCGCCTCGCTGCCGATGGCGCCCGGATCGGAAACGAAAACCTGAGGGTGAGCCGGCGTCGTCAGCGCTTTCACAATTCCAAAAGTCAGCAGCAGCGCCATCGAAAGCAGAAAGCCGTACGTGGGCAGCGAAAACAGTGCACCCGATTCGCGCACTCCGCGCAGGTTTCCAAATGCAATAAATGCGATGCACGCAACGCTCAGCAACACCAAGTCGTGATGCAGCGCAGGAAACGCCGATGTGATCGCTGCAACTCCCGCCGCAACCGAAACCGACACAGTCAAAACATAATCAATCAGCAGCGCCGCGCCCGCGATCAAGCCGGGAGTTTCTCCCAAGTTGTCACTCGCAACGATATACGACCCGCCCCCGCCCGGATAAGCGTAAATCGTCTGCTTATATGACCAGGCCACCATCCCAATCAACAAAGCGATGCCAAGCGCAATCCACAACTGCAGCGCCGCCAGCTGCGCGCCGTAAAGTACCAACACACTCAGAATCGCTTCGGTGGCATACGCGCTCGAAGACAAATTGTCCGAAGCGAAAACGGGCAGACCGGTCACGATCCCCAACGTTTCGTGATGCGCTCTCGAACTGGGTATCGGTGTGCCGAAAAGAAAATGCTTGATTTTGCGGAAAGGGGAAACTCTCGGTTGGGCGATCATCCTCGCCACCCGGCGCGCCGCGTCAGGCTCGGCGCCAAAATAAACGTTCGCATGACAAACTCCTTATAGGTTCGTCGCACGCTTGCCAGCCTTGGCGCCTTTGCCACCGACTCAAAGTGAATGCGGCGGGGACATCCGTCCCGGTGAGTCAAAATATAGCACAAAGGGGAACAATCACGGCTCGGCGAACGTTCCCCAATACGGCATGATGCGACTTTTGGTGAACCTCACCGCCTCGCTCGGGCTGGCGCTCCAAAGCCTCGCCGGCGCAATCGCGCCGCTGCCCGCGGGCGAAAGCCATCTTGCCTGCGGCTGCTGCCAAACCGCCCAACCTAAAACTTGCTGCAAAACCGAATCCGCTGCCCCCATCCCGGCCGCGTGCGTGTGCTCGATTCAAACCCCAGGTTCGGCAGCCAGCGCCACTCCCGTCCGAACCCATCACCCGCTCGAACCTCTGATTCTCCCTCGCATCGAAATCCCCATTCAGCGCGGTTTGCTGCCCCAAGCGGCAGATTCCCCCGCGAGGAGCATCAAGCCACCCACTGTTCTGCCCGACCTCGGTCGGGCGCCTCCTGTCATCTGATTCTTGCTTGCACGATTTTTCGTGCGTGAATCAGATTTTCCAGGAGGTAAGAAAGTGAAAACTGTCATTTCTCTCATTGCATTCGCGCTTGCATGCGCAAACGCGTTCGCGCTCGCACAAGATGTCGAAATCAAAGCCAGCCTTGCCGGGCCTCCGGCAGTTGGAGACAACCCGCTGACGATCACCCTGACCGATGCAAAAGGCCATCGCATCGCCAATGCGAAAGTCACGTTGACCGTCGGCATGACGAACATGGACATGGGGACGAAACATCCCGATGTCGAAAACAAAAAAGACGGAACGTACACCGCAACCGTGAACTTCAGCATGGCTGGGCCGTGGCGCGTTGCGGTTTTGGTCGAAGCGCCAGCTCACAAGCCTGCCAAAAAGTACTTTGACTTCAAAGTCAAATCGAGCGGTTCTGCAGAGATGACGATGCAGATGCTCGGAAGGCTCGGCAGCTGGAACATGCAAAAAGAGGGTTCGGGCACGGCATGGCTTCCCGAATCCTCGCCGATGTTCATGGCAGCCCTTCCAAAATCAGGACGATATGACCTGAATGCGATGGGGTTCATCACCATGAACACCAGCGACAGCGGCGGAAAACGCGGCGACAGCCGGTTTTATTCCAACTCGATGCTGATGCTGATGGCAAGAAGGGAAACCGGCGGCGGAACTCTCGGATTCAGCGGCATGGTTTCGCTCGATCCGGTTTTCAACGGAGAGTTCGGCTATCCCGATCTGTTTCAAACCGGCGAAACCGCATACGGGAAGCCTTTGACTGACTATCAACACCCGCACGACTATGTGGCTGAGGCTGCGATGACTTACAGTCATCCTATCGCCGAAAAAACCAACGCGTTCGTGTATCTGGCGCCCGTTGGCGAGCCCGCACTTGGCGGCCCAACTTTCATGCATCGTCCGAGCGGAATGGAGATTCCAGAGGCTCCGATTTCGCATCACTGGTTCGACAGCACGCACATCGCGTGGGGCGTTGCCACCGCAGGAATCAACAGCGATCAGTGGCAGATCGAAGCCTCGGCGTTCAACGGCAAAGAGCCCGATGAAAACCGATATTCGCCCGATCCGATCCGTTTGAATTCCGCTTCTGCGCGGTTGACATTCAATCCGAACAAGAACCTTTCCATGAACACATCGTACGGCTATCTGAAATCTCCTGAATCGAAGGAGCCGGGGATTGATCAGCACCGGTTGACGGCGGCGCTCATCTACAGTCAGCCGCTTCGCAACGGTGATAATCTTTCGGCGACCGCCGCATTCGGCAGAAACATCGTGCAAGGCGATAACTTCGATTCGATTCTGCTTGAAGCCACGTATCTCACGGGTCCCGCCTCAGTTTTTGCCAGGTGGGAACACGTGATGAAAAACGAGTTGGAAGGGGTGTCTCCTGGCACTTACATGATCAACAAATTCCTTTTGGGCGGAGTTTGGAACTTGAAAAAGCAAAACGAAACGGAATTGGGAGTTGGGGCGTATGCTGGTTTCTACATATTCCCGAAATCACTCGAACCGTTTTATGGCAAAAGTCCCGTAACGCTCGGCGTGTTCTTGCGCCTGCGCCCTGCTCGAATGGAGCATAATCACTAACCTATAGGAGAACTCTCATGAAAACAGTCATCATTCTTGCACTGGCCTTGTGCGCAGCCCTGGGCGCGAGTGCCCAAATGGGCCACAAAATCTCGCCAAAAGCGAAGCACGTTATTGCGTGTCCTGTTACGGGAGACAAAGTGGACATGGACAAAGCCAAAAAATCGCATCTTTATGCAGATTACAAAGGCAATCGGTATTTTTTCTGCTGCTCGGACTGTCCCTCGAAATTCAAAAAGAATCCGAAAAAATACGCGAACAAACCGCACATCAAACTTCCTAAGGCCAAATGATCTTCTGCCCATTGATCGTGTGCGCGCCCGGGCCGGTGGCGGTAACCCCGCCAGAGTTTTCGGGCGCGCGCGAACCCCAAATCGCAATCGGTTCTGACCATACGGTTTGCATCGCTTACGGCTTGGGCAGCGATCTGTACATTTCGGTGTCAAAAGATGAAGGAAAGAGTTACGGCGCTCCGATCCTCGTCGGCTCGGCAGGAAAACTCTCGCTTGGCATGCGGCGCGGCCCAAGAATCGTAACTCACAATGGCACGATCACCGTAACTGCCACGTTTGGCGCGACGGGCGGCGGGCGCGATGGAGATCTGTACGCGTTCCGCTCGATTGATTTGGGCAGAACGTGGTCGAAGCCAACGAAAGTAAACGACGCAACAGGCTCAGCGCGCGAGGGCTTGCATGCGATGGCCGTCGCTCCCGATGGAACCATCGCTTGCACATGGCTCGATCTGCGCGATCAAGGAACGCGGCTTTATCTTTCAATCTCCAAAGATGCCGGGCTCAACTGGTCGAAAAACGTTCTTGTGTATGCATCGCCCAGTGGAACGATCTGTCAATGTTGTCATCCATCGCTGGCATTCGATTTGCAAAACCGTCTGCACATCATGTTTCGCAACGTGATGGACGGAAACCGCGACATGTACCTGATCGAAACTTCCGATCTTCGCACGTTCGGTCCCGCGCGCAAGTTGGGAACCGGCAGCTGGCGGCTGGATGCCTGCCCCATGGATGGCGGAATGCTCGCCCTCGATCCGCAGGGCTCGCTGCTTACGGCATGGCGCAGAGACGCATCGGTTTTCACCGCGGCGCCGGGCGGACCCGAGGCGTTCGTTTCGCAAGGCTCCAATCCGTGGATCGCTTCTTGCAGCGCGGGCTTTGCCGTTGTGTGGTGCTTGGATGGTGCTGTGTTTTGCAAAATCGGCGGTCAGCCCACAAGAAAACTCAGCGGAACCGGCACATCGCCTGTGATCGCGAGTTCGCCCGACGGCAAGCTTGCCATTGCCGCATGGACGCAAAACGGCATCCGCGCCGAAACGGAGTTTGGTGGAGGTAAGGGGACTCGAACCCCTGACCCCCTGCTTGCAAAGCAGGTGCTCTCCCAACTGAGCTATACCCCCGGGGCGAGTCACCCATTTTACCGTTAGACCACCTTGCCCGTTCTAAACACGTCTAAGTCGGGCTCTTCGAAAGCGAGTTTTGGATACAGCCCAGGACCAAAATTCAGTTCGATCAGCGGGCGGATGACCTGTTCGTTCATCACACGTTCCGCCAGGTTTCTTCGCAGTCCGGCAAGCTGCATAATCAGCACCTGCAAGTGCACTTTTCCCAATGCGAGCGAGCCGATTCGGCGCGAATCTTCGGTCGTGAGTGTTTGACCCAATATCGCCCTCGCGATTTCGCGGTTGTGATAGTCAATCGCTTCCAAATATCCGCTGACACCCGGCCGATCGCCCATCAACAACCCCACCTCGATGTCATCGGGATACACCACGGCGCTTTGACGCTGAATTTTGTCCAATGCGTTCAACAAAGCCGCTTGATCCTCGGGCGGTGTGCCCCGGCGGAATTTTCCTGTTACTGTGGGTGAAGCGAACTTTTCCAGATGCGCCGACCACTGTTTGATCAGTTCATTCTTGATCTTCCAATGACGATAGGCGGGCCTTAGGTCGGATTCTCCGCCGGGCTGACCATACACCTGGTTGTTTGCAAACAGAATGAACTTCGAAACCGGAAGCGACCTCGGCTGCTCTCCCGGCACCGTGAGCGTGACGGAGCGGATGTTCAAAAACTCATCCACTTCGAAGCCGAACATCGCAGGATCTTTCGACTTGATCGCTTCGATTCGGATTTTGCCTGGAAACTCGCGGTCATCTTCAACGTAGATTTTCTCCTGCACCGAATACCCTTTGACCAGACAGTCGAGCGTGTCAATCAGCACGTTGTGCACATCGGAGCGCATCTCTTGAATCACGTATTCGATGAATCGCAGGCGAATTGCCGCATCGGGTGAATCGTTCGCGGCCACAATGCGATACGGCGCTGCGAGGGTTCCAAGTTTTTTGACTGTGATTGCCGATTTCACAAGCGGATCGGTCATCATCTGGTCATAAACCGAAAGATCCAGTTTTTGGCCAGCGATCTCTTGGGCCGCGCCAGGAAAACGGTACGGAGTAATGGACCCGCGCGCAAGTGCGGGCGCGGTGTCACCCTGCGGCGGGCCGCCGCCTCTCTTTTTTCTGCTGAATAGTTTGAACATCAACGTTGCTCCTGTCTGTTTTTTGATAGAATGCCTAAACCCGGCCCGAACGGAAGTTCGGAGCACGCCATTGCGAGCGCACACACCGTGTCGTCGTGCATGCCTGCACTGGCTTGATAGCGGGTGAACCCCGAATCGTCGGTTGCTCCCTCGAAATGCTCGATTTCGCGCAGCAGTTCTGGATTTGCGGGAAGCGAAAGCGTTTCGCGTTCCAGCATCCACACCAACCGTTCGACGATTTCTGCTTTCGAACTTCGGGTGAAAACGAACCCTTTCACCAGATGCTGGGGAAGCCTTTCGCGCAGTTGTTCGGTTACGGGATCGCCGACACCGGTTGCGTCGCAAACCACAGTCGCCGCGTCCACCGATTTGGAGAATTCCGCGACCGCCGCGCTCAGCTCACTCCAACGCATGCCGCTCCACCGTTTCACTTCCACAACACTTGCGCGCGAACGCGTGCCGCGGACGGCCACAGCCGCGGTGTAGTCGCCATAGCGAGCCCAATCAACGCCAACCACAACCCGCCCCGATTGCACCTCCGGCAGTTTCAATGCGGCATCAATCGAATCCGAACTAAACACCGTGGCATTGGAATCCAGAAACTCCGCGCCGTATTCTGTGCGAAAAACCCGATCGGAAAGAATCTCTTTCTGCAGCGCGATGTACTCTTGGCTCACAAGCGGGTTTTCCCAACTCGGCGCGGTGCGCGACCAGAATCCGTTCTCATTTCGTGTTCCCATCGCAAAAAAGCGATAGAAAAAACCGCGGCCGCGCGGCGTGCTGATCAAGGTCATGCGTCCATCGCTGGCTGCAAGCATGGGCATCGCAACTTCGGTGATCAGCGATTCGGGAACGAACGCGGCTTCGTCAATCAGAATGTGCGCAGCGCCGTCGCCGCGCAGGTTGCGGGCTTCGTGGCCCGACCTTGCGTCGAACACGTGCAGCACGCGGAGTTTTTTGTTGCCTTCTTCATGCACTCGAAGCGTGGGATGAGGCGAGTTCACGGCGGTGAAGGCGATGCCGGCCATGGCGAGCATCGTTTTCACCCTCTCGAACACGATTTGTGCCTGGGTGAGGGTTGGGGCGATTGCGATCTGCTTTCCCGGACGTCCCCCTTCGATTCGCGCGGCGATTTCGGCGGCTGCCGCGTCGGTCTTGCCCCACCTTCTTCCGCACGCGAGAACGCGGAAACGCGCCCCGCTCATCAGATACTCTCTCTGCCCGAGGTGGGGCGTCCAGCCCGCATCGGCCAGGAGTCTAAGAAACCGTTTCATGCAGATAGTGTTTTTGGGGCCAGGTTTTCAACCAAGAATCTTTCGGATTGGGCCGTTCCGACCCGGCAAAACCGGTCAATCGTCTAAAATCAGGATGAAGATGAAAACCTTGTTCCTGATTTTCGCGGGTCTGACCGCCGCACTTTCGGCGGCGCAAACCATTGACCCGAACAAAGTGGTGGTTTCGGTGAATGGCGAGCAGGTGAAAACAGGCGAGTATTACCGAACGATGGAGTTTTTGTCGGGCGTGGGTCAACGACAAGGAAACCAGTTTATCGAGCGGCCGCCCGCTTATTTTGCCGTGGTGAATTTGATCACGCAAAAACTGATTTTGCAGCTGGCAAAAAGCAAAGGCGTGCTGCCCACGCAAGCCGAAGTTGATGCGGAGTTCGCGGCTCGAAAAAGCGATGATCCCACACGGTATTCGCGGTTGATTGATTTGGGCATGACCGAAGCCGAATTGAAAGGCGACCTGCTGGTGGAACTTGCGCAGGTGAATCTGATTACACTGGGCGTTAAAGTAACCGATCAGGAAGTTGCCGAACATTACGGCACGAACAAGGTAATGTATGCCACGCCTGCGACCGTGAAACTGCGTGTGCTGGTGGTACATCCCGCCGACAAAGCCAAAGCCGAAGACGCTTTGAAAACGAAACGGTTTGAAGAGGTGGCGAGGACGATGTCGGTGGACATTACGAAATTCAGCGGAGGAGATCTGCCCACCGTTCCGATTTCTCAATTGCCGCAGAATGTGTTGAACGAAGTGAGCCGAACGGCCCCCGGAAGCGATACGGCATGGATCGAAGTAGACGGCGACTTGGCCAAATATCGCGTGGAAGCAAAAACCGAATCGAAGCAGCTGCCGTTGGATGATAAACTCAAAAAACAGATTCGGCAGACGCTGATGATCGAAATCGGCAGGCACAAAAACAACGTTCGCGAAATGATGGTGAACGCGTTGAAATCGGCGAAAATCGAAATATCGAGCCCAGGGTTGAAAAAACTTTGGGATTTGTATTTGCAGGATTATCTCAATTCGCTGGGAAACAACTGAGTTGGAAGAGATTCCTGAAGGGTTTGACGGTTTGGTTTACATCGCAAACCGGCTGCTGGGGCCCGGCGGCTGCCCTTGGGACAAGGCTCAGACTCACGAATCGCTGAAACGGCATCTGATCGAAGAGACCTATGAAACCGTTGAAGCGATTGATGCCAAAGATCCTGAACGGCTGAAAGAGGAGTTGGGCGATCTCATTTTGCAGCCGGTGATGCACGCGCAGATGTCAGCCGCCGCGGGCGGATTCGACATTCAAGACGTGATCGAAACGGTGAAACAGAAACTTGTGCGCAGGCATCCGCACGTTTTTGGAGATGTCAACGAAAGCACACCCGAACAGGTTTTGGCAAATTGGGACGAAATCAAACGGATGGAATCGGGATGGGCGCGTTCGGCGATCGGCGGGGTGCCGAAATCGCTTCCATCGCTGCTGCGCGCTTTTGAAATCAGCAAGCGGGCGGCGCGCGCTGGGTTCGAATGGCCTTCGAAAGAAGCGGTGATGCACAAAGTTTTCGAAGAGTTGAACGAACTGCGCGCGGCGGAACTGAACGCAGACAAAGCGGAGATCGAGGCCGAATTGGGCGATTTCCTGTTTGCGCTGGTGAACCTGTGCAGATGGCTGGATGTGGAACCCGAGGACGCATTGCGCAAAATGATTGACCGATTCGTCCGCCGGTTTGAAATGATGGAACGAACCGCACAAAAGCCTTTGAAACAGATGACAGCCGAAGAGTGGGACGATCTTTGGAATCAAGCCAAAGCCGCCGAACGGTAAAATCGAGTCGTGGCAAAACCGTTGGTTGGAATCGTGATGGGTTCGGAGTCGGACTGGCCGACGATGGCGCGCGCCGCCGAGTTTTTGGACAAGTTGGCGGTGCCTTATGAGGTCAAAGTGGTTTCAGCGCACCGCACGCCCGATCTGCTGTTCAAATACGCTTCAACGGCAATTGACAGAGGTTTGCGGGTGATTATTGCGGGCGCGGGCGGAGCAGCGCATCTTCCGGGCATGATCGCTTCGAAAACGCGGCTGCCGGTTTTGGGAGTGCCGATCGAATCCAAAGCGTTGAAAGGGTTGGATTCGCTTCTTTCTATGGCGCAAATGCCCGCAGGAATTCCTGTGGCGACACTCGCGATCGGCGAAGCCGGCGCACGCAACGCAGGATTGATGGCAGGAGCGATCCTTGCGCTTGAAAACCCGAAAATCGCAAAAGCCATAGAAAAGTTTCGCAAAGATCAAACGAACAAAGTTTTGAAGCGTCCTGATCCCAGGGTTCGTTCGTGACGATCGGCGTACTTGGCGGCGGACAACTGGGCAGAATGCTTGCGGAAGCGGCGGGCGCGCTGAATTTGCGCTGCAAGTTTTATGACAAAGCCGCCGATGCGTGTGCCGGGCAGATCGCCGAACTGATCGTGGGAGATTGGTGCGATGAGCAAAATCTCGCGCGTTTTGCCGAAGGCTGCGACGTGATCACTTTCGAATGGGAGAACGTGCCGGTTGAAACGGCGCGGTTTGTTGAGCGGTTTGCTCCGGTGCGCCCGAGCATCACCGCTCTGGAACAGACTCAAGACCGCGCAAAAGAAAAAGCGTTATTTGGCAAACTGGGCATTCCGGCAGCGCCGTATGAACTTGTGCAAACCGAGGGGGAGTTTACTGCCGCCCTTGAAAAACTGAATGCGCCGTGCATTTTGAAAACCCGCCGAATGGGATATGACGGAAAGGGGCAGATGAGAATTGATACGGCTGACGATGCCGCACGGCTGGCAGAATTCCGCGGAAAAGAGTGCATTTTAGAGAAGCGCGTGGCATTCGACCGGGAACTATCCATCATCGCTGTGCGCGGAACGAACGGCGAGATCGCGCATTACAACTTGGTTGAAAACCATCACTCCGAAGGGATTTTGCGAACCACGATCTCTCCGGCGCCGAACGTGAGTCAAACGCTGCAATCGGCCGCAGAATCTTATGCGAAGCGGATGTTGGAGGCGCTGAACTATTCGGGAGTGCTCGCGATTGAACTGTTTCAAGTGGGAAGTGAACTGTTGGCAAACGAGTTTGCGCCGCGCGTGCACAATTCGGGACATTGGAGCATCGAAGGCGCGGTGACGAGCCAGTTCGAAAACCATTTGCGGGCGGTTTGCGGTTTGCCGCTGGGCAGCACGGCGAATCGGTATCGGTGTGTGATGACGAACATCATCGGCGAGGACGCTGGAGTTCCAGAACCCAACGAGAAACGGTTCGTTCACATGTATGGCAAACAGCCGAGGCCCGGAAGAAAAATCGGCCACATAACCGAGATTGTTGAACCTTACCAATAAGGCGGGAACACGAAGCCTGCAGAATCGCCTTTGGAAGTGTTGATGGGACGGACTTCCTCGAGTTCCCATCGGTTTTTGTCGTCTTGCGTGCAAACCAGTTGATAAAGGTCGCGGTAAGTGCCGCCCCACTCTTCGGTTTCTTGGGTTACAACCAGAAGTTTGGCTTTGCCTCCCCACAGGTGCTGCACTTTGGTGTACAGAACATCTCCGGAGATTTTCTTGCCCTTGGCGGCGTAATCCACAATGTCATCGAATTCGGTTTTGTGACGCGCGGTTTGAAACTCCACCCATCCATAAGGCATCGCCATCACGACGAGCCAAAGCACCAAAATTCGTCCTGCGGCAGGCGCATCGCCGATCGAACCGGTTTTGGTGAACAGCGACCGCACCCAGTTGGCCGTAAGGGCGATGACGAATGCGATGATCGCATATAGGATGAGGCCGAACACGACTTTTTCCATTGTCGGTCGTTTGGTGGTGCAACCGTCGCGCCAACCGAGTCCGGGCGGAGCCAAACCTGGTACATTTAACAGGTCAAAACGGGTTGAAATTTATCGTGGGTTATGTAGAATTGGCTTTGTCACGCCTGCGGGAAACCGCGGAGGAAGGAGAGCCGCGAACTGTTTTCCCATTTGGGGAAAACTTCGCGATTGGCGCAATTGGGACGGACTGGTCCGTCCCTTTTGCCGTTTGCGGGCAGGGGTATAACGCGGGAAGTGAATAAGACAGTTTCGGATGCAAAGCAGGCGTTGTCGCGCGCTGGGGTCCGCGATGGAATGACCGTGATGTCTGGAGGCTTTGGGCTTTGTGGGCTTCCTGAGAATCTGATCGTTGCATTGCGTGACACGGGTGTGAAAGGGTTGACGGTGATCAGCAACAACGCTGGAGTTGATGATTTTGGTTTAGGTTTGTTGCTGGCGACGAAGCAGATTAAGAAAATGATCGCCAGTTATGTGGGCGAAAATGAGGAGTTCGAAAGGCAGTGCTTGTCGGGTGAACTGGAGTTGGAGTTGGTTCCACAGGGCACATTGGCGGAGCGGATTCGAGCGGGCGGTGCGGGGATTCCGGCATTTTTCACACCCACCGGATACGGCACGCTGGTTGCCGAAGGCAAAGAAACGCGCGAGATTGACGGCAGGTGGTATGTGTTGGAAAAGGCGTTGAAAGCCGATCTTGCAATCGTTAAAGCGTGGAAAGGCGACAGGGCGGGGAATCTGATTTACCGCAAAACTGCTCGGAACTTTAACCCGATGATGGCGACGGCCGCGGCAGTGACGATCGCCGAAGTCGAGGAGATTGTCGAAATTGGAACGCTCGATCCGGATTGCATTCACACACCTGGGATTTATGTGGATATGATTGTGCAGGGCCAGTTTGAAAAGCGGATCGAGCAGCGCACCGTTTCGGCGTCGTGAGCGCTCGCATTTGGATCGGCACCTGCGGCTTCAGTTATCGTGATTGGGTGGGGCGATACTATCCGCCATCGGTCGGGGGCAGGCTGTTCGAATACTATTCGACCGAATTCAGGTGCGTGGAGATTGATTCGAGCTATTACGGCTGGCTTTCGGCACAAACGTGCGAATCGCTGGTTGAAAAGGCTCCTGCCGATTTTCGGTTTTGCGTAAAGTTGAACCGGGCATTGACCCATGAAAGATCGGATCCCGAAGATGCGATTCGAAAAAGTTTGGATCAGAATGCGCCGTTTAGACGCGCAGGAAAGCTGGCGATGCAGTTGGCGCAGTTTCCCGAATCGTTTCGCTATTGCGATGAGAATATCGAATATCTCAGCCGGATTTGCGCCGAACTGCAGCCGTTGTGCGTGGAGTTTCGCAGCGGCGATTGGATGCGCGACGAACTGATCCGGTTTTTGAAAGATACCGGAACCACACTGTGCGTTGTTGATGAGCCGAAGTTGAAAGGACTTGCCGGGTGGCACCCGATCGCCGTTTCCCAAACGGCTTACTTTCGTTTTCATGGACGCAACGCTGCAAAATGGCACGAGCACGAAGAGGCATGGGAACGGTACGACTATCTTTACACCGAGCACGAACTGCAACAGTTTGTGCCCGATGTGATGAAGATCGCCGAAGCAGCGCAAGACGTGTTTCTGTTTTTCAACAACCATTACGGCGCGCAAGCCGTTACAAACGCGCGGCAACTGGCGGAGTTGTTGGGCGTGCCCACAAAGCGCCAGCAAAGCTCGCTGTTTGGCGATTGAAGAGCGGCTATCCGTTGTAAATAATTTTTTTCACTACATCAATGGTGTTGCATGCATCTCCAGTGGTCATTGCCGCGTCGAGATCGGATTTGCGCGCGTAGATTTTCAACGCCTTTTTCATGCAGTTTGCAAAAAACTCCATGCTTTGGCGCATGGATCTTGTCTGCTCAGTGCGATAGGTGAACTGGTCTTCTCCAAACCAGCCGTCGTAGCCTGTGTCAATGGCCGCATAGCAGAATTCGATCAGCCTCCACACATCGTCGGTTCCGGCGATGCGATCTTCATCGTTGCTGTTGTATTTCGCGCCGTTGATGTGAAAATTGGCGATGGGCACACCCACGCGCTTGAGCATATAGAGCGAATCGGCAGGCGTGTTGCCCACCATCTGTTCGTGGCCATAATCAATCACCACTCCCATAACGGTTTTGCCCAGATTTTTGTTTACCTCTTGGGCTACCAGCGCGGCTTTGGCAACGGTGTTCACGATCATGTTTCCTTCGCGCGGCTCTTTCTGTTTGGGTTCGGTGCCAAATTTCAGGCCAAGCTTGTCGGCGCGTTCGGCAATGGCGGTGCAGCCTTCGATGTACCACGAAAACCGTTTGCCATAATCGGTTTCGAAGTGATAATCCCACCCATCGGATCCCGGCCATAAGTTTCCGCTCACGCAGCCGATGGTTTTTGCGATCTCGATGCCTTGCAGGCAAAGATCAACGCACTCTTTGCGAACGCCCGAATCGGGATGCGTGATGCCGCCAAACTTCCACTTCGGATCGGTCCAGGTGTTCATGTTCATGTTGGTAGGAATGACACCGTGTTGAATGAGGGCCGATGAAATGGCGTTGACAGCTTGTTGATCAACGGCGTAATGCGAATCAATGAAACTGCGTTCATGAAACTCGATGCCTTTGATGCCTGCTTTTGCCACGCGTTCGATCTGGTCGGGAATTGTGTCTTTGAAATTGGGATCGTTGCTGTTGTAGCCCACAGGACAAAATCTATCGAAGAATTCACCAGCGCACCAGTGACCGGCCGCAAATCTGATTCCAAAATCGTGGATGAATCCGTCCACCAATCTGCCCTCTAAATACCCGTCGTATTTCGAGTCGAGCAGCGTCATCGTTTCTTTGTCAACATTCATTCGGTTTCTCCTGCCGCGCGCAAAAGGCGGTCTCTAACGGCGAGCCATTCCGGCTCGTCAGGCGGTAATTCTACGACGATCTGTTCGATTCCTGCTCGATCCAGTGTGTGCAGCGTTGCGTACAACTGTTTGGCATATTCTGCGGGATCGGAGGGCATGGAAAAATGCCATTTGCCTCTCGGCGCGGCGCGAAGAAGCAGCGCTCCAACCTCACTTGGCGGTTCTTCGGCCGCAGAGATAAGTGCAAGTTTGGCGTTGGGTGCGTAATGTTTTCCCCGCGATCCGGGAGATTTGGCGGATGCTCGGTGGATTTGGACGGTGCGGCCCAACACCCGTTCGATCTGCTGCTTTGTAACCGCGCCCGGACGAAGAATGGCGGGCGCCGCAATCGAAAGATCGAGCACGGTGGATTCGATTCCGCAGTCGGTCTGTCCTCCATCTAAAATCATGTCAATCTGACCGCCGAGCTGCTGCTTCACATGCGCGGCGGTTGTGGGAGAAAGTTTGGTGGAAAGGTTGGCGCTTGGCGCAACGATGGGAAACTCACAAAGTTTCAAGAGCGCCTGCGCAACCGGATGCGACGGCATGCGCAGCGCAACGGTTTCGCCGCCTGCCGTGATGAGCGCACTCACAAGTTGCGATTTGCGAAGCACGATGGTGAGCGGTCCAGGCCAAAACGCCTCGACAATTTCATGCGCGGCCGGAGGCCATTCGGCGGCGAGAGTTTTCGCTTGATCAAGATGCGAAACATGAACGATGAGCGGATTGGTTGGCGGGCGGCGTTTGATTTGAAACACGCGCGACACAGCCAATTCGTCGAACGCATTTGCGCCGAGACCGTACACGGTTTCGGTCGGAAACGCCACCAAGCCTCCTGTTCGAAGGATTTCTGCGGCGCGGCGAAGTTCGGCTTCGGGTATCAACAGAACTGATATTCTGGCGCACCGAACAGAAGTTTGCAAACTGCTTTCAGCATCACGCACGCTTTTTTGGGGTCTTTCAGCGCCTCGACGCCGCCGTGCTGCTCGCACGCCGATTGTAAAATTTTCATTTTATCGGGAGGAATCTGCGCATCGAAAACTTTGGCCAAAACTTGCACGCACTCTTCGGCGTTCTTCGGAGATTCTTCCGAAACGATCCAGTTTGATAGAAATCCTGTAAGCCGCTGGTCTTTTTCATCGCCAAAAAACAGGTCGCCGATCTGCATGCGTTCGGCCATCGTGGCGGAATTGATCCATTTGTCGCCCCATTCCCAACCGCCGACGTTCGGAGGAAACATCAACTGCATTCCTTGGTTGGTCATGCTGGTGAAAACCCCGTAACCGATTCCCATGCCGATGTCGTTCGCCGGCGCCAGGAGCGGCATTTTCGGCGGACGCATCGCAAGCGCGAATTTGCGAAAATCAATCGCGCGGGCGATCGGCACCACAAAATCAACCGGACTTTTGACCTTCCTGCGAACGCACTTTTCGCTCCAAAACTCGTCCGATTCCACAATCGTTCGCAAAATCTTGCGAATCTCATATTTGCCGTCGAAATACGCCTTTGTCAACCGGTCTTGGAGTTTTGGCTCTGGGTTGTGAAAAGCAAAGTACTCCCAAAGTTTTTTGGTGATGTTTCGTCCGGTCTCCTCTTTTTCAACCAGCATATCGAGCACTTGCGCACCGTCGAACGTTCCTGTTTTGCCCAAAATGGTTTTTTCACCCGTATCGTGAATCTCGGGGAACACAGCAAACGCGGTAACCGGCCTGTTTTGCAAAATGCAGTCTTTAATCTGGTCATAAATATGCTGGCCGTTGCTTTCGGCCACGGCAAACGCCACAATCCAACCCGTAAACGCGCGCGCGACCTGTTTCACATCTTGTTCTGTGTAGCCCGATCCCATAGTGAACAGTTCCATCAGTTCGCGCGAAAAGTTCTCGTTCGGTTTTGTCTTCGCGTTCAGATTGTTGTCCAAATACAGCATCATCGCGGGTGTGCGGGCCACGGCGCCCAAAAGCTGCCGAAAGTTTCCCGCAGCATGGAATCGCAACACTTCCTGGTATTGGTGCATCACCGGCCCAAACTCCACTTTCGTGCCGCTCACCGCAAAATGATCGTGCCAAAACAGCGTGAGTTTTTCCTGCAAAGGGCGTTGCGTGAGCACAAATCGCAGCGCCCACCAGATTGCGGGACGATATGAGTCCACCGCAACGTTTCCGTTCTTTTCAATCATGAATTCGGGAAACGTGTACGGAAACTCTTCATCCACATTGTCGTAATCAATCAGCCGATCCACGGCCGAATCGAATCCTAATTTGTCATAAAAATCGAGTTCGTGCTTTCCTGCGCCCAAGCCGAACCTGCGAAGCAAGTGGGCGATTTTTTGTCGTTTATCCATTTGCGGCCTCCGCCACGCTTATTGTTGCGCAAAGCGCGGTCGGCTTTTGGGCCTTTAGTCCGTTTCGCCTGCCATCGTGGGGCTGCTATAGTTCGGGGGCTCTTTGGTAATCCAAACGTCATGCGGGTGCGATTCGCGCAGTCCGGCATTGGTAATTTTAATGAACTCTGCGTTGGTTCTGAGTTCGGCCAACGTCCCAGCGCCGCAATAACCCATGCCCGATTTCAGGCCGCCGATCAGCTGCGTCATGATTTCGTGCAGCGGCCCGCGATACGGCACACGGCCTTCAACGCCTTCGGGCACAATCGCCGCTCCTTCTTTAATTGAAAAATATCGGTCGCTGCTGCCTTGGCGCATGGCGCTGATGGATCCCATTCCGCGATACACTTTGTAAGCGCGGTTTCGGTACATTTCGATTTCGCCCGGACTTTCGTCGCAGCCAGCAAACATGTTGCCCATCATCACGGCGTTTGCGCCGGCGGCGAGCGCTTTTACAATGTCGCCGCTGCTGCGAATTCCGCCATCGGCAATCGTGGGAACGCCGATCTCGGCCGCAGCACGCGCACATTCCAAAACCGCATGAAACTGGGGCACGCCCACACCTGCTACCACGCGAGTTGTGCAGATGGATCCCGCGCCGATTCCCACACGAAGGCCGTCCGCGCCCAGCGAGGCAAGTTCGCAAACGCCATCTTTGCCGATCACGTTGCCTGCAATCACTTTCAAATCGGGCAGTTTGTTCTTGAGCATTTTCAGGCAGTCCATCACGCCTTTGCTGTGTCCATGGGCTGCGTCAATCACCACGAAATCAACACCCGCATCCTGCAGCGCTTTTGCGCGTTCATAAGGCTCTCGCAGCGCGCCGATCGCCGCTCCCGCAACCAGCCTTCCTTTCGAATCTTTGGTTGCATTGGGAAACTGCTTCACTTTCATAATGTCTTTGATCGTGATGAGCCCAACCAGCAAACCGGCTTCATCAATCAAAGGAAGTTTTTCAATGCGGTGCTCTTGCAAAATCTTTTCGGCCTGATCGAGCGTTGTGCCGGACTTTCCGGTAATCAGGTTTTGCTTCGTCATTCGCTCGCGAATCGGCTTCGAAAACTCTGTAACGAACCTGATGTCTCTGTTCGTGAGAATCCCAACCAGTTTGCCAGAGTCATCGGTGATGGGGACTCCCGAAATGTGGTAGCGATCCATCATAGCGATCGCTTCTTTAATCGTGTTATCGGGGCCAAGCCGAATCGGATCGTGAATCACGCCGTGCTCGCTTCGCTTCACTCGATCCACCATATCGGCTTGTTGATCAATGGTCATATTGCGGTGAATCACGCCGACGCCGCCTTCGCGGGCCATGGCGATCGCCATGCGCGCGTCCGAGACCGTGTCCATCGGCGCGGAAACAAAAGGCGTTGATAAACGGATTCCCGGCAGCAGTTCGGTTGAGATGTCAACCTGATGGGGCATGACTTCGGTTCGCTTGGGAACCAGGAGCACGTCATCGAAGCTGAGGCGCTCCTCGGGGCTAACGTGTCGCATATTCAAATTTACCCCATTTGACGAAGGGGCCCGCGCACCAGCACGATTTCGGGCTTGACAATGCCCAACAGCGCGTTGATCAGGTTTGCCGGCTCCCCTTTTGCCGGGTCGGGTGCAGGAAGTGAAATGACGCATACCATGGCGCCTTCCTGCATGGATTCGATGACCGATGCGATGCTGCGCGTGCGGTCAACCGAAAGTTCCACTTCGATTCCTTTTTGCGAAAGAAACTCGCGCACCCTGGTCAGCGATTGGGTTGCAATCTGCTCTTCTTCGGGCATGGGCGTGTTGGCTGGCAGCGCGCGGGGCACCGCAATCGGAAATGTTGCTGCAACCGAAAGGTGCCTTCGTTCGGCAATCGCCGCCGCAAGCGAAATGGCGTAGGAGTCGGCGAGGCTTCCCGAAAGGCAAAGCAGCAGTTTTCCCGTAGACCGCTGTTCCCCTTTGCGCGGCTTGGTAATTTCGTCCAACAAATCAAGAGATTTCCTCGCGTCTGCAACGCTCCCGGCCATCGCAAGCCGCGATCGTACGTCGGGAACATCAGATAATGCCTCTTTCACATGGGCTGGAACGTTGGCAACGATAATCCGCGCTTTTTTCGACTCGATGTACACCATCATGTCATAAAAAGTCTGTGCGCCTTCCTCGCTTACTTTCCGAATGCCGCTGCAGTCAACCACCACGCCGCGCGGGTGCCGCTTCAGCAGCAAACCCGCGGCGGTGCGAATCGCCTCCCACTGATTTGTAACCAAATCACCGGAAAGCTTGATAATATCGTTGATGGATTCTACGACCATCAGTCCAAGAAATACCTCAAGTTGGTTATGACAACATTCTTGCGGCTTGCAAGCGCCATTTTGATTGGAATCGCTGCATTATTGTGCAAGATTCCCTGCCACCAATGCTTCGGCACGGCCTGCGGAACGATCACCGTGAGAAAATGGTTCGGCCTTTCGCCCACCGCCTCGTCAATATATTCCATCAGCGGCTCGACCAGCGATCGGTACGAAGATTCCAAAATCACAAGCGGAATATCGGGCGCATGCTTTTCCCACTCTTCCACCATTTTCGGAACCGATTCGGGGTTGATGGTGATGTGCACCGCCCTGCAGTCATGGCTCAAAGTGCGGGCATAGGATATCGCGTTCAGCACTCCGCGATGAATGCGCGGCACCAGCAGCAAAACGGTCGTATCGGAAATGGGCACGCGTTCATCGGGCGCCACGTTCAACTCTTCGGCCAGATAGTCGTAATGCCGCCGAACCCAAGCGAAGAAAAGCAGCAGCAAGGTGGCGGTAATCACCACAATCCACGCGCCGTCGTGAAACTTCGTGATCAGAATCACCAGCATCACGCCGCCTGTGGTAACGGCACCGATCGCGCTTGCAACGATTCCCCACAGCGGCTGCTTCATCCTTATTTGGCGCGCAACCATTCCTGTTTGGCTCAGCGTGAACGAAGTGAACACTCCCACCGCATACAGCGGAATCAAACGGTGCGTGTCGCCGTGAAACACAAAAATCAGCATCCCCGCACAAAACGCGAGCAGAAGAATTCCGTTTTGATAAACCAGCCTGTCGCCCAAGTTCGCAAGTTGGCGGGGCATGTAACTGTCGCGGGCGATAAAACTGCACAACCGGGGAAAGTCGGCAAATGCGGTGTTGGCAGCCAAAATCAGAATCGCCATCGTGGTGATCTGCAGCGTGTAAAACAGCACGCCGTTTCCGAACAAGCCTTCGTTGAGCTGGGCCAGAACCGTTTTGTAGTTCGGGCTCGAAAGGCTGATCGGCGCGACGCCGTAATGCGATGCGAGCCAACTCACTCCCACGAACAACGACGTCAGCACAACGCCAAGCAGAATGAGCGTTCTGCTGGCGTTCACGGCTTCCGGAGGGCGAAACGCTCCCGCGCCGTCGGCAATCGCCTCGATTCCGGTAAGCGCCGTGCATCCCGCCGCGAAAGCGCGCAGAATGATCCAAAGCGCCGACGCTTGCGCCAGAGTCTGGTCAGGGCGGATCGCTTCGGCGCTGGTCAGCGGGCCGACACCCCGCCCCGCTCCCAACAGTCCCACAATAATCAAGCCCAAAATCAACGTGATGAAAAGATAGGTGGGAATCGCAAACACCAAGCCGCTCTCGCGGGTTCCCCGCAGGTTCACCCACGCCATAATCCCGATGCACATCAAACCGATTTCAACGATGTACGGCTTGGTTGCCGGATACGCCGAGGCGATTGCCAAAACTCCGCTGCTGACGCTCACCGCAACCGTAAGAACGTAATCAATCAGAAGCGCTGCGCCTGCCACCCTGCCCAGCCTTGAACCGATGTTGTCGCTGGAAACCCTGTATCCCCCGCCGCCCTGAGGGTACGCATGAATCGTCCGGACATAGCTGAAAACCACGATCCCAACCAATCCGGCGATCGCGATCGAAATCCAAACCACGCTTCCCAACGCCACAGTGGTGGACGCCGCCAAGACCAGCAGAATCTCCTCGGTGGCATAGGCGACCGAGGAGATCGCGTCGCTTGCGAAAACCGGAAGGCCGAAAAGAATCGGTAAGCGTTCGTGATGAGCGCGGGAAGTGGCGATGGGCGCGCCGAAAAAGAGCCTTTTCAGGGCCGTTAGTGGATGTGAAAGCATGCCCAGGGGCCGATTATACGGGCTTGGGCTCCAGATTGCCAGACCTGAGTTCCAAAAGCCGCGCTTGGGAATCCACCAGAAGAAACAGATCGGGCTCAGGCAGACCGAGTTCGGCGCGGGGGTTCTGGCTGCAAGCCTTTATGGCGGCTTCAGGTCCGAAGTCGTTCCAAAGGTTCTGAAACACCATCAGAAGGGTCGCCCCGCTGCCACACAACGATCCATCTGCAAGACGGGGCGTGCCGTTTTTGTTGACGACTTGGCGCCCCCACATCTCGCGAGGCTGGCCGTCGGGAATGCCGGACATCGCGGTGCCGTCGCTGATTCCGATCACGTTTTCGATGCCGACCGATCTGAAGAGCAGCTCGGCAGCCTCGCGCGAAACGTGCACGCGGTCGTAAATCAGTTCGCATCTCGGCGCGCGCAGCAGCCCGAATCCGACGCACCCAGCCCCGCGATGGTGAAATCCGGACATGGCGTTGTAAAAGTGGGTCATTCGGTTCAAACCGAATCCGCGAAAACGTTCGAGACATTCGAAGCCGGCATCGGAATGACCAATAGATGCGATGATTCCGTTTTGGTGCAGCATCCGCACAACTTCGTCTGCGCCGCCAAGTTCGGGAGCAAGGGTTACGATTTTGATTTTGTTCAGATGCTGTTTAAGGTGCGATTGAAACTGTTCCCAAGAGGGGCCGCATGCGAACTCCTTTGGCTGCGCGCCGATTTTTTTCGGGTTGATAAACGGCCCTTCCAAATGAACTCCTGCTATGCCGTCTTCGCCGATCTGAATCCCATTCAGCACGGTTTCGAGCGAATCCCAGCTTGCCGTTACGGTTGTGGGACAGAACCATTCCACCCCGTGCTGACGAAGTGTTTTGCCGATCTGGCGCGATTCTCCCCGCATCACATCCAAACCAAAAGCGCCGTGACAGTGCGCATCCACAAGGCCCGGAACCAGATACATGGGTTCGCTGACAGATTGGGATGCTTCGATCTGTTGTATCTGCCAACCGTTGTCTTTCCAAACGTGGGCGTTCATGCCTTCACATATCCGCCGGGCGTTTTTGAAATCAGGCCGCGAAGTTCGAGTTCCGTGAGGTGTGCGAACATCTCTCCTGCTGGAAGCTGCAGTTTTTCGCTTAGGTTGTCAGGGATTTCGGGTTCGCTCGAAAGGAGCGCCAGAATCGCGGCATGGGTTTCGGAAAGTTCGATTTGCGGTCGCGCGCCGACGCGCTTATTCACGCCAAGTGCTTCAAAAACCTGATCCGGTGTGAACAGCAGCGTGGCCCCATCGTTTATCAGCCGAAAACTTCCACGATAGTTGAGCGAATCAATGTTGGCGGGCGTTGCGAAAACCAATCGGCCATATTCAGCAGCGCTTGCGGCGGTGATCAACGCTCCGCTCATGCTGGGAGCCTCAACCACGATGACCGCGCGGCTGAGGCCGGCAATCGTGTCGTTGCGGATAGGAAACATCCAAGGCTGCGACGTTTTGCCAAGAGCGAACTGCGAAATCACCGCGCCGTTGCGTGAAATCTTTTCAAACACGTGTTTGTGCGACGCCGGATACAGTTTGTCGAGCCCTGAACCCAAAACCGCGATCGTTCGTCCGCCCGCTTCCAGCGCTCCTTCGTGCGCGGCTGCGTCAATTCCATAAGCGCCGCCGCTGATGATCGTAATTCCCGCCGACGCGAGTTCATACGCGATCCGTCTTGCCACAGCCGCTCCATAGATTGACGCTTTGCGCGTGCCCACAATCGAAACCGCAAGGCTGTCGCGCGGCTCGATTTTGCCCAACACCATCAATGCCGCGGGTGGATTCGCCGTGCGCAGGTTGCTCGGATAGTCATCGTGTTCAACACTCAGGATGTGCGGCCAATCGCTGATCGAATCAAGTTTTGCGAGGGCGTTTTCGAGTTTCGTCTTTTGATCGTTCGTGATTGCGTGCGAACGAATCAGATCTTCGGGCTCCACACAGTCAGGCCCGAGCCGCTCGAGGAGGGCTCGGGCCTGATGAGGAAGCAGGTCGAGTGAGAGCAGTGCCTGCCAAAAACGAGGCGAGCGCATCAGCCGCTGCCCGAACCGCCGCTTCCACTTCCTTTGCCGCCGAGGCCGGCCTTCACGTCGCTCCCGCGTTCTTTGATCGGCTCCAGTGAGTTGTCAACCACCAGCGTGAAACTTTTTTCGGTAACGTTGCCCATCCAATCCGCCACCGAAACCGTGATCGTTTTTCTTCCATCGGGAAACGGAAGGTTAGAACCCGGAGTCGTGCTTCCTGCATCGCGGACGCGAATCCACAAATAGCCGGGACCGGGCTCGTATTCCCAATTGACCGGCTGGCCGTTCATCGTTACATGGATGCTTTTCGACATCACTCCCGATGTTTGATCTTCAAGGTCGAACACGATGTTCAAACCGGGTTTTGCGCAAAGCGTGGAGCCATCAGGAGGCGTGAGCATCGTGATGGTCGGGCCGGTTTCATCGGTGCCGAGGTTTGCGCCCCACGCGAAAACCGAGCCTTCATCTCCCAGCGCATAGATCGCGTTGTCGCTTGCGGCAACCTGACCAAGAATTGCGACCGTAAGAACCGGCGAGGCTTTTTGGGTGGTGCCTCCACCGCCGCCCGCTCGGAGCGTTCCTCCTGCGCCGCCTCCTCCGCCTCCATAGGGCCCCGTTCCGCCCGTGGTCTCACCCGATTCCGTGCGCTTCATGCCTGCGATGGGAATCGTGCTGTATTCCCAAATGACGGCGCCGCCCGAACGCGAAGGATCAATCAAAAACAACGCGCCTGCTCTCGACCGAACGAGAACCAGGTCGCCCACGGGTTGAGGCGAACCAGCGAGGTATCCGCGCAGTTCGATCGGCTTGCGGCTCGTAAGGTTTCCTGATAGGTCAATCACGTAGCATTTCAGATCTTCGGTGGCGACCACGCCTCCTTTGGGTGTCATCGCCGGCGATCCCGCAAGCTGCGCGGGCATGGTTTTCGTAAATGACGGCCTGCCGGTTTTCGCATTCAGTTTTGCGATCTGCGTTCCCGAAACCACCCAAACTGCGCCATCGAAAATCACCGGCTGAGCGCCTTCGGGCACCGAGCCGACGTTGAGTGTCCAATTCGGTTTCTGTTTCGTTGTGCTGAACGACATCAGTTGGCTTGAACCCGTGTAGAAAATCAGATCGCCGTCGTATAGCACTGCGCTGCCAACCACCGAATCTTGAATATCGTAATCTTGAGCCCACGCGCGCGAACCGGTTGCGATGTTGATCGCCACGATGCGATTATCGCTGGTTAGAAGATATGCGTTCTCGTTGTCCGCGAAAACCTGTCGGGCCACCGAACCGCTGAGCAGCAGCGTCCAAAGTTTTGAGCCGTCGTTTTTGTTGATTGCAAACACCGACTTGTTGGTGTTGCCTGCGATCACTGTATCACCCGAAACTGCGACCGTGGTTTTGAATTCACCCGCAGGTTCGGAGCCTTTGGGGAATTCCCAAATCTGGCGGCCGGTTGCAGCGTCGAGAGCGTACACACTGTTTCCAACGGGGACGATAACCATGCTGCCCGAAAGCACCGGCGAGGCGCTCGGGGGCGACATCGCTTTGCCCGTCCACCGCCAGCCGAGGGGAAGCGGCCCGTTGATCGCGATTGCTGAGCAGGCCGCTGCTGCGACCCAAAAGGTGAGAAAACGCCTAAGAACCATCTGATGCCTCCTGTGCAACTGCCCGAAAGTATAACCTTTCCTTGGGGATTTTGACGCCCGATGGGAGTGGGGCGTAACTTTGGCGTAGGTATACTTCGCGCCCCATCGGGCTCATAGCTCAGTTGGTTAGAGCGCGCCCCTGATAAGGGCGAGGTCGGTAGTTCGAATCTACCTGGGCCCACCAATCAGTTTTCTTTGTGCTTCCAGTTTTTGCATCCTTTCAGCCTGCATTAGGGTGAAGGTTGGGTTTACGGGTGGTTTCAGTTTTTCTGTCCTTCCCCCTGATTTAGGGGGAAGGTGGCGCGAAGCGCCGGAAGGGGGTGGTTTGCTCGCTTACCCCCATCACCGTTCGCTTCGCTCACTGGGCTTCCCCCTGATTCCAGGGGGCAGCATGGAATGTGGGCAGCGTGGAGTTCTGCTTTCCATCCTTCCCCCTGATTTAGGGGGAAGGTGGCGCGAAGCGCCGGATG
>JAJPJR010000023.1 GCA_021324165.1 Armatimonadota bacterium | reverse complement strand
GATCTCTTTGACGATGCCGCCAAGTTGGAGCGCGAAAGCGGCGTTGGAACCCACGCGTCCGCCCGCTCCGATAATGCTGACTTTCATGCGAAATGCGACCTCCTGCCTATTGGGGGATGTGCCTTCGATTATGGCATGAACGGGCGAAATCGGGGCGTCTTTCTGCCATAATGCCGACTCGCAAGCGCGGGCGTAGCTCAGTTCGGTCAGAGCGCCGGCCTGTCACGCCGGAGGTCGCGGGTTCAAGTCCCGTCGTCCGCGCCAGTTACGGCGTGCCGCGGTAGCTCAGTTGGTAGAGCAATGGACTGAAAATCCATGTGTCGCCGGTTCGATTCCGGCCTGCGGCACCACTCCTATCCTTTCGGAAACGAAGATTTGGCGTATCCAGCCGGGGGCTCGAATTTCCAACTCGCCGCGCCGATTGCCGAACCGAAAACGGTGTAGTCCAGCATCACGGTTTCGCTGTAAACCGTCTTGGCGTCGCTCATCAGCCTCCGCTCGATTCGCATAATCCAGCCGTTGGATTCGGCGACGTACACTCGCGTTGTCCAGCCGTCGGGAGTGGAGACTTCCACCACATCGCACCACTTGCCGGCAAGCAGCGCTCGATCGGGAACGGATTTGACTTTCGAGCCGCGCACCGCAATTCGGTCCCAAAAGTTTGCGTCGTTCAAAATCGCCGTCGTCAAAAGGTCGAGTTCGTTTGTAACCGTCCTCAGCCTCGCGAAAATCTGCGAAGGTTTGGCATCGGTTGTGTACTGCTTTTTCGCGGCGTGGTCCCAAACGTTCAGCGTTCTGCCGTCAAACAGCACATCGAGCCGCGCGGTTGGATGATCTGCCGAAAGTTCCATACGAAAGTTTCCATCGCGCTCCCACCACACTTTCACAGTCTTGCGCCGTTCCGAGGTGCCTGGGAAGATGAACGACTGACTTTGAAACGCGATCGTGCTCAGATTCCCGAACGCCTGCTTCGCTTTGTGCGCGGTTTCCATCGCCTTCACGCCGACGATGATCGGAGCCGGAGGCTCCGCGCTGAGATCAACCACTTTGCGGGCTCCTCTTGGCGGCTGAAACTTCAGAGCCTGAGAAAGCGGGATCGGCGCAGGTTTTACTCGCCAGTCGGCGCGCAAACTCTTCACTCCTTGCACATGCAGCGAACGCATCAGCCGGGTGGAGGGGTCCACCGCCAAAGTGAGTTTGGGAAACTGATCCGACACGTACTGATTCGTTGTAGAAGACGGCTTGAGCCGGGCCGTACCAAAAAACGCCAGAAACTGCGCAAAACCGTTTTTCGGCGCCAGATACGCGGCGACCAAAGGCTCGGCAGCGTCGAACAATGTGTAAAGATACGAATACGTGGCATCGAGGTTCGACACTTTGCGAAGCACGTACCGGTTGCCAGCCGGTTCATAGCCAAGAATCGAACTCTTGTCCCCGATGATGATCAGATTCCGCTTCGCATCTTTCCAATCAATGCGGAACCTTTCACCTTTTTTGAAATAAAGGTCGTACGAATATGACAGTTTTTCGCGCCCTACGACAGACACCGTGACCCGTGCCGAACCGGACTGCAATCGGTCATACGCGTCTATAACAGGTTTCAGCGGGTTTGGTTGTGCAGAAGCGAGCAGCGCAAGGCAGACCGTCGAAAACATCTAACTGGTTGTACCTTTATTTTTCGCGTGAACCCCGCTGCGTGAGCAGACCGACGCAAACCGTAACGATGATTCCCACGGCCGCAAGGCCAAACGACATCCTGCCTGCGGCTTCGGAATCTCCCGACATCAGCGAGTCCCACACGGCCAGACTCAACGTTTGGGTTTTGCCGGGTGTGTTTCCGGCTACCATCAACGTGGCGCCGAAATCTCCGAGCGCTCGGCAGAACCCAAGGCAAACTCCAGCAACGATCCCTGCCTTGGATAGCGGCAGCAGAATGTGGCGGAACGTCTGCCAACGGCTGCACCCGAACACCAGGCTGACTTCTTCGATCTCCTTCGGCACTGCCGCGAGCGCGGTTTGCGCCTGACGCACGAACAGCGGAAAGCTTCCAACGCCGGCCGCGATCACCGCGCCATACCAGGTGAACACAAGGTCGGCATTGAACACGGTGTGGATGGCACGGCCCACCGCCGTGCCCGGCGCAATCAGGCATAACAGATAGTAGCCGACGACCGTCGGCGGCAGCAGAAGCGGCAGAAGAACGAAAGATTCTAAGAACGGGCGGACACGGTCGGATCGCCTCATGATCCAAACGGCGGTCGGCAGCCCCGTGATGACAACGATCAACGTCGAGAAGAACGCGATTCGGAGCGAAAGAAGCAGCGGTGAATTCCAGTCCATCACTTTGGCTTGGCAACCAGCAAGCCCGATTCGGCCATCACCTTCGCGCAAGGTTCCGACAGCAGATAGTCGAGCAGAGCCTTGCCTCTTTCGGTTTCGGCGCCTCCGATCACTTCAACGCCTTCGGCTTCTCCAAGTTCAATTCGGTGGAGTTTTCCCACACGAGCCTGGGTAACGCTGATGACCGAGATGTCGGCTGCTCCGCTCTCCACTGCAGCCCGCGCGTCGCTCACGCTCCCGCCATAAACGATCTTGTCGGCAATGCGGCCGTACCACGGCTGGGCTTCGAGCAGCGTGAGCGCCGCTTTGCCGAACGGAGCACTGGAAGGGTTAGGGATGAGTATCTTTTCCTTGACGTTTTGAAGCCCTTCGAACGAATTCGGCAGGTTCCGCCCATAGAGTGCGAGTCTGCCATGCGCAAGAACCGCGACCTTCAAAAACCTTCGCGGCGCCCTCAGAAACTGCGGAGCGGCCACAACAAGCAGATCAAAACCGGCTCCCGCAAGCGACTGCTGCATCAACACGCCGCTCGCGGCATAGGTCGCCTCGATCTTGATCCCGGTCTGTGCCTCGTATTGGGAAAGAAGATGGGGCAGAACCGCCCTCAGATCGGCGTGCGCGCCGATTTTGAGGGGATCCGGCTGAGGGTGGCGGGCGGCGGAGCAGCCGATCAGCAACAGCGCGGCGATAGGAAGCAGCCTGTTCACACCTGATTTCGGCACAACCCGTGCCCAGGTGTAAATAGGAAAAGGTAGGAAAATGTGTTAACGGCTAAGTGGCGTTTTTTCCGATCACCTTGTCCATCTTCGACGCAAGTTTCGCGTCAATAGAGAAGCCTCCCATTCCGATGAACAGCAACGCGAGGGCGATCGCCCCCACGGCCATCGGGAATTCGAAGCCTTGGTTTTGGTTGAACAGCCCGTTGTGGATGTGCACTTTCGCGATCGCCACACCCATATTTACCGCTCCGGCGAACGCCGCAAATCGGCCCAAAAAGCCGAGAATCATCAGGATTCCGCCGCCCAGTTCGGCGGCGATCGAACAGTAGGTTAGGATGGGAGGGATGCCCATCGCTTCGAAGCCGGAGATCGTCTTCTGAAGGTCGCCGCCGAACAGCCCGATTTTTTGGGCGCCATGAGCGATGAAGATCACGCCGATCGCCAGCCTTAGCACGAACAGGCCCAGGTCGAAGCCGAAACGATTGCCTTTCATACAGTTCTTACGCGGCAAGGGGGCGATGAGTGGCGGAAAACTGCCGGGAGGGCTTAGAGTACGGGCACGGGGCCCGGTGAATGAAAATGCGAGTTGTCGAAGTATCGGATACCGAGGGCCCTGGAATACTCGGCTCCCCGTTTGAGAATGCCTTCGGCCATGAAGTTGAGAGGCGCTCCGGGAGGAACCAGGTGTGATTCGCGCTCGACAACCAGCAGGGGCTCCTGTGAATGCTTCCAATAGAGAACAAGCCGGTAGATTACTGCCAGGCCGCCCGGCCCTGCAATCGGAGGAACCTCCGATGTGAGGACCAATGCGTCCAGATCGTTCAGCGAACCTTTTGTTATCCGTTTTTTCAGGCCGTGGCCTTCCTTTCGCGTGTAGGTGCGCGAGCGAAGATCGCAGACCATTCTTTCACTTGAGAGCGCTCCCCACACTCCAGCGAGAACCACCAAAAGCGCGAAGAACATCCCCAGCGGTCCACCCCACAACGGAAACCCATCGCCCCAAAACAACGCGAGCAGCGCATAAGCGCTTCCGCCGACGATGCACAGATTGACGAGCCCGTCGTACCAAAGCGGCGGCGCGAAAAAAAGCCGCCTGCCTTCGCCATAAAACCGTCCGATCAGGGGAGTTTCAAGCCCGCCTTTTCTGCGCCAAACAAGGTGTCCTGAACCGACCGCCCTTTCGGTGCTCGAAGATTCGCGCGGTTTCACACGAGGCATTTTATCGCAGACCGCGGTGGTAGGCTTGCAAAACTCGATGGTTGTGCGACCGATGAGCGGCCAAGACATTGATGGAGCCGTTGCGCTGCAAAAAGCGTGCTTTCCCGATCCGTTTCCCGAAGAACTTTTGTGGAGCCGCTGCCATTTGCAGAGGCATTTGGAGATCTTTCCAGAAGGACAGTTCGCTGCTGTGGAATCTGGTTTCGTTGTGGGCACAGCGAGCAGCCTGTTGATCGAATCAGAACGTTGGAGCGGACCGCACAGTTGGAAGAGGTTGGCAGGCGATCATTTTTTCAGCGGGCACAACCCGTCGGGCGATCTGTTGTATGGCGCGGACATCAGCGTGCACCCCAATCATCGCGGCAAGGGGATCGCCAAGGCGCTGTATTCCGCAAGGTTTCGGCTTGTGGAAGAACTCGGGCTGGCAGGATTCGTTACTTGCTGCCGCATTCCGGATTGGCTGGAGTGGTCAAACCTCACGGGAATCTTGGACAAAACGGAATACTGCTTGCGCGTGATCAAAGGCGAGATCGTGGATCGGACGCTGAGCCCGCTTTTGAGAATCGGACTGAAATTCGCGAAGGTATCTGAGAATTATATGGACGATGTGGAGTCGGGCAATGCTGCGGCGAGTTTGGAGTGGATGCCGTGACAGCGGCTGCGGTGAGTTGGAAACTTTCGCCAGGGCGATCGTATCAAAGGTTTTTGGAGCATATCGAGTTTTTGACTTCGCAATGCGCTAACGCGGGCGCGCAGCTTGTGGTGATGCCGGAGAACATTTCGCTTGAACTGCTTGCTTTGCACCAGACCGCGAGCTGCGAAGATGCGGCGGCGATATTGGCGGATTACGATTACACAGACCATGCAGCGGCGTTGGCGCAAAAGCACAACTTATGGCTGATTGCTGGAACCACGATCCTTGAAAAAAGGAACGCGGCGATCATCGCCGGACCGAGCGGAGAACGAATCCGCGCCGAAAAGATCATGCTCACGCAATATGAACAGAATGAATGGAAACTTGAACGGGGCAGTCATCTGCAGATGTTCGGCGACGTGCCTGCGGCGGTTACGATCTGCTATGACGCCGAGTTTCCAGAATCGGGGAGGGCGGTTGCAAACGCAGGCGGGTTGATTCAGTGTGTGCCCGCATTCACCGAAAGCGAAAAAGGTTTTCATCGTGTGCGGTACTGCTGCCACGCCCGATCGGTTGAGAATCAGATTTTTGTGCTGCACGCGTCGTTGGTGGGAGGCTTGGGATGCGAACCTGCTCCCGAGGCGTTTGGTTCGAGTGCGATCATCGCTCCGCCGATCGAGCCTTTCGGCCCGAACTCGGTTTTGGCAGAGACTCCGCTCGGCGTCGAGGGAATCGCCATCGCCGAACTGGACATCGAGGCGCTGATCAAAGGGCGCGAGATGAACGACGTAAGAAACTTTCATGACAGAAATCGGGCAGAATATTCGGTGAACATCAACTAAGATGCAGTTGACAAAAGATCAGATCGAGTTTTATGAAAACAACGGCTACCTGGTGCTGCGAAGCCTTGTGAAACCCGATGAGATTGTGTGGCTGCGTGAAATCTATGATCGGCTGTTTGCCGAACGCGCGGGCCGCGAGCGCGGTGAACAGTTCGATTTGGCCGGGCCCGATGAGGAAGGCGTCGAAGCCAAACTTCCTCAGATTTTGAACCCCAGCCGGTACGCTCCAGAGATTCAAAACGGGAGGTTTCAAGCAGCGGCGTTTGCCATCGTGCGCCAGTTGTTGGGAGAAACCGCCGAAATGCTCGGCGACCACGCGATTTTCAAACCCGCCCGCACGGGCGTTGAAACTCCGTGGCATCAGGATGAGGCTTATTGGGATCCTCAATTCGAATACAACTCGCTGAGCATCTGGATTCCTTTACAGGAAGCAACGATTCAAAACGGATGCATGTGGTTCGTTCCCGGATCGCACCGTTCGGATATTTTGATTCACCGTTCCATCGGCAACGATCCGCGTGTTCACGGGTTGGAGATTGTCGGGCGCACGTTTCCGGATGCCGTGGCTTGTCCAATTTCTGCCGGAGATTGCACCGTTCACCACAACCGCACAATTCATTACACGGGTCCGAACGTTTCGGATGTGCCGAGAAGGGCGTTGATTTTAGGCGGGGGAACTCCGCCGAAACGTTTGAACTTTGAAAGAAGGTTTCCTTGGAACGAGATCAAGGTCGCACCGCGGCAGATGCGTGAGCAGAATGCGAAGCAGTCGGAATCTTAGCGCCGCCAAGAATCGAACATCGTGCTGATGGACTGATCTAAATGAATCCTTCGAATCGCCTCGCCCAGCACCGGCGCGCAGGGGAGGATGGTAAGTTTGGGAAACCGTTTTCGATTGTCAATGGGAATGGTGTCGGTTACGATCACGCGTTTCACGGGTCCTTCCTGCAGATTGATTGCTGCGTTGCCGCTGAAAACGGCGTGCGTACCGGTCACGACGATTTCGCGCGCCCCCCGTTTCAACAACGCTTCGGCGCCTTGCATCACCGAGCCCGCGGTGTCAATGATGTCGTCAATCATGATCGCAAGTTTGCCTTTCACATCGCCGATGATCTCCATGATGTCCACTTTTCCGGGTTCTGGGCGGCGTTTGGCGATGATGGCAAGCGGTTTGCCCAAAATCTCTGCAAGTGAACGGGCGCGCTGCACACCGCCCACGTCGGGCGAAACGACCACTACATCCTGTTCATCGTAGCCTTCATCCAAAAGATATCTTCCGATAACCGGACCCATATAAAGGTGATCAACGGGCACGTTGAAGAATCCTTGAATCTGTTCGGCGTGAAGATCAACGGTAAGGATGCGGTTGGCCCCCGCCATTGTGATGAGGTCGGCAATCAGCCGTGCGGTTACCGGTTCGCGCGGTTTGATTTTCTTATCTTGCCGAGCGTAACCGTAATAGGAAAGGACGACCGTTACCCTCCGCGCCGAAGCGCGCCGAAACGCATCGAGCATGATCAGGAGTTCCATGATGTTCTCGTTCGCGGGGGAGCATGTGGGTTGCAAAAGGAACACATCCATGCCGCGTGCGCTTTCGTTCACTTGGACTTGGGTTTCGCCGTCGCTGAACGTTTTGCAAGTGAGATGCCCGAGCGCGACGCCCAGATATTCGCCGATTTTTTCGGCAAGCTCGGGATGGGCGTTGCCGCTGAACAGTTTCAGATTGGAAAGATCGTATTCTAAACTGTTCTCATTCATTTCTGCGATTTGCCGAATACGATCTCTTTCCACTTTTTTGCCCATCCTTGTTTGTTTACTTGCCGGCTTCTGCCGATGCCGAGCGCATCGGCTGGAACGTCTTCGGTGATGACGCTGCCCGCGGCGACATAGGAACCCGATTGGAGTGCCACAGGCGCCACCAAAGTTGAGTTCGAGCCGACGAACACGTCGTCGCCGATTTCGGTTCGGTGCTTCTTTCTGCCGTCGAAATTGCAGGTGATTGTGCCCGCGCCGATGTTTGTCCGAGCGCCGATTTTGGCATCTCCAACATAGGCGAGGTGCGCGAGCGTCGCATCTTCGCCGATCTCGGAGTTCTTGATCTCAACATAATCTCCCACGCGCACATTCCTGCCCAAAACCGTGCCTGGCCGAAGGTTTGCATACGGTCCGATTCGGCACCCTTCCCCAACCGCCGTTTGGTTCAGCTGGCTCGAGATCACCACGCACCGTTCTCCCACCTGGCTGTCAACGATGCGGCATCCCGGGCCGATCTCACAGTTCGACGCGATGCGGGTTTTTCCTGCAAGCACCGTCATCGGCTGAATGACCGTGTCGCGGCCCACTTGCACATCCGCATCCACGAACGTGGCGCCGGGCGAAACGATCGTTACGCCTGAAAGCGCCAACGCTTTCAGGAGTCTTGTCCTCATAATCTCCGCGGCCTGTGCCAGCTGCCAGCGGTCGTTGATTCCCAACAGAATGTCCGAATCAGGAATCAGAACCGAAGAGACACCACATCCCGCTTTATTCAGTATCTCGATGATATCGGTGAGATACATTTCTCCTTTTGCGTTGTGATCGGAGATGGAAGCGATGTGCCTGCGCAGCGCGGCAGCATCGAAGCAGTAAAACGAACTGTTGACCTCTTTGATGTTTCGTTCGGCTTCGCTCGCATCCAACTCCTCCACAACTTTTGAAACGGTTCCCGAATCGCTGCGCACAACGCGGCCATAGCCAGTTGGATCGTTCAATTTACAGGTTGCGATCGTGCAAGCGGCGTTTTCGCTCCTAAGTTTTTCTGCGAGAGTTAGAAAAACATGAGGGGTTGCAAGCGGCGCATCGCCTGGTGCGACGAACACCGGGCCTTCGAAATCTTTCAGTGCCGGAATGGCCGTCGAAACCGCGTGCGCGGTGCCCCGCCGATCCGACTGCCGTGCAAATGCATACGCGTTTTGATACGGCTCCCATTCGGCATCGTTCGGGTCCTCCACAACCAGAATCGGCTTCGTCACGCCCGCTTCGCGCATCGCACGTCCGACATGCTCGAAAAGAGGCAGACCGCAGATTTCGTGAAGCACTTTGGGCTTCGTCGAGTTCATGCGGGTGCCTTTGCCTGCTGCCAGAATGATGCCTGCGATCTGCAAATTCGTCTCCGAGCGTCGAATCGAGCGTGTGGCTATTATGCGTCAAAAGTCCCGCTCTTTACGCAACCCAAACAGGCAGGAATTCGTCATTAGTTGAACGATGGATTGGATTTGGTGGATTGTGATCGGCCTTCTGGCGGGCGCGGCCGCGAAGGCGTTGATGCCGGGCGACAAAAACGAGCCGAAGGGATGCCTGATGACGATGCTGCTTGGCATCGGCGGGTCGGTTCTCGTGGGGTTTGTTCTGCACAGCGTGCTGCATGTTCAAACGATGAATACCCGCCTGACGACGTTTGTTGGAGCGGTGATCGGCGCGATGGCGCTTATTTGGATCGGCCGCGCGCTGTCGAAATAGTCAGCCGTTTTGCAGGAAGCCTTGTTTTGTGTGCAACGCTTTGGCTTTTGCGATCTGCGTTCTGAATGCTTTCGGCCCGACCCCGCCTTCCGAATCGCGCGAGGCGATGCTCGCCATCACGTCGGTAGATTTCAACATGTTTGCATCGAGACATGAATGAATTTTCCGCAGGTGTTCGGCAGGAACTTCGGAGATTTCGATGCCATATTGTTCGCAATACAGCACAAGTTTGCCGACGATTTCGTGCGCCTGCCTAAACGGCATTCCGCCCGCGGCTAACTGATCAGCAAGGGTGGTCGCCGTTGAAAAACCTTTTCCTGCTTCGGCTCTCATTTTGCTTGTGTGAAACTTTGCGGTGCGAAGGATGTTGGCTGTCAGTTCCAACGCGTCATCGAGCAGTTTGAAACATTCAAACAGCGCAGCCTTGTCTTCCTGCTGATCGCGATTGTAAGCAAACGGCAGCGCTTTCATCATGGTTTGAAATGCCACCCACGCTCCGACTGTTTTTCCAACGCGTCCTCGAATTAGTTCGCAGCTGTCGGGGTTGCGTTTTTGAGGCATGATGCTGCTGCCGGTTGAGAACGCATCGGACAGTTTAACAAACCCAAATTCGGCGCCGCTCCACAAGATCAGCTCTTGGGAGATTCGCGCAAGGTGCTGCATCGCCGTTGCGATAGCGTGCAAGGCGTCGCCTACAAAATCTCGGTCGCTCACGGCATCGAGTGCACTCGGGCTTATGCGGGAAAAACCGAGTTCGCTTGCGGTGAGTTTTCGATCAATCGGAAAAGGGGTGCCGGAAAGCGCGCCGCTCCCCAGCGGGCACGAATCACACGCTTCAGATAACTGTTCGAATCGCACCCCGTCGCGCTGAAGCGGCCAAAAGTGCGCAAGAAGATGATAGCCGAGAGTGATCGGCTGCGCGCGTTGCTGATGGGTGTAGCCGGGCATCGGAACGTCCGAATGTTTCGCGGCCAGCGCCAAGATGACCGACTGAAGTTTTTTGATTCGCGCTTGGGTCCGTTTAGATGCAGCGCGTGTCCACAATCGGGTTGCCGTGGCGATCTGATCGTTGCGGCTCCTTGCGGTGTGAAGTTTTCCCGCGGCGTCGCCGACTTTTTCGCGCAGCGCCGATTCGACCGCCGCATGAATATCTTCGGATGCGGGGTCGAGATCGCTCGGTTTGATCGCTTTCAATGCGGAGACGATTCTGCGGCTTTCGGCTGCCGGAATAACCCTGCACATTCCAAGCATCTTGGCGTGCGCGATGCTGATTGCGATCTCTTGATCGAACAACGCAAGATCGTTTCGAAACGATTGGCCGAAAGACCACGCAAGGTCATTGGGGACGCTGGTGAATGCGCCGCCCCACATCTTTCGGTTTTTGTTCATTTCTTCTGTTTCAGGCGGGCATACAACAGGCTCGCCATTCCGTGGGTTTGCACCATGCCCGTCATTGCGCTTTGATCGAACGTGTTGTCATCGAAACTTGCATCGGCTTCGGAATACAGCGCGTTGGGGCTTGTTCTGCCCAAAACGGTGAGCGATCCTTTATAGAGTTTCATTTTGACCGATCCCGTTACCCTTTTTTGAATGGATGCGCAGAACGCCGAGAGGTCTTCGAAAAGCGGGTCGCCCCACAAGCCGCGATACACAAGGTCTGCCCACTCGGCATCAACCACCGCTTTGAACCTGCGTTCGTGCGCGGCTGTGACCAGCGATTCCAGCGCCCGGTGTGCGCTGATCAACAGCACCGCTCCAGGACATTCGTAGTTCTCTCTGACCTTCAGGCCGATCATGCGATCTTCCATGATGTCAATCCGCCCGATTCCGTTTTCACCTGCGATTCTGTTTGCAAAGGTGATGATCTCCAGCGGGTTCATCTTTTTGTCGTCGAGTGCGACCGGCATTCCTGAATCGAAATGAATCGTGCATTCCAACGGCTGATCGGGCGCGTTCTGCGGAGATTTCGTCCATTGAAAGATCTCTTCGGGCGGTTCGTAATTTGGGTCTTCCAATTGCCCGCCTTCGATTGACCTGCCCCACAAGTTTTCGTCAATGCTCCAGATTTTGGTTTTGGACTGTTCGATCGGAGCTCCCACTTTTTCGGCATATGCGATCTCTTCGCTTCGCGTCCAGTTTTTTTCGCGAATCAGCGCGCGAATCGGGATTCCCGGCGCGTGCAGCCTCAAACCGAACTCGATTCGAAACTGATCGTTGCCCTTTCCTGTGCATCCGTGAACGATGGCATCGAACGGGCCGTGCGAAAGCGCCGCCTGGGCGGCTTTTTTTGCGATCAGCGGCCGCGCGATCGCCGTGGACAACGGATATCCAAAATAGTCGGCATTGAAGGCGATAGCAGCGGAGCAGTATTCGGATGCGAACTCCTGCTTTGCATCAATCAGATGGTGATCGGCGCCCAACAAACTTGCGCGGCGCGCAGCGGACGCGATATCCGCCTGCGGCTGACCGACGTCAACCGTAACGGTGCTGATCGCATCGAACCCGATTTCTCGGAGCGCGGGAATGCACACGGTGGTGTCAAGCCCGCCGCTGTAAACAACGAGGGCCTTCATGCGATTCGGTTCTCCAAGAGCAGATGCATCAAAGCCTTTTGCGCATAAAGACGGTTGTTCGCCTGCTCGAAAACCAACGATTTGGGACCGTCAATCACCGAATCCACCACTTCGAATCCGCGCTTGGCAGGCAGGCAGTGCAAAAAGATGGCGTTAGGTTTCGTGAGGGCCATCACCGCGTCGTTCACCTGATATTTGGCAAACCGTTCGATCCGTTCCTGCTCTTCGGATTCCTGGCCCATGCTCACCCAAACGTCAGTGTAAACAACGTCGGCATCTTCGGCAGCGGCTTTTGGATCGTAGCAATGCTCCACATTTGGTTCGGAATACACATACGATGCCGCTTCGTATCCTGGAGGCGTGCAGATCACAACGTTGTGTCCGAGCTTCGATGCCATAACCGCAAAACTGTTCGCAACGTTGTTGCCATCGCCGATCCAAGCGACCTTCAAAGCGTCATCGCCGAACTTTTCGGTGATCGTCAGAACGTCGGCAAGCGCCTGGCATGGGTGCTCCATATCGGTGAGCGCGTTGATCACGGGCACCGACGCATGTTCGGCAAGTTGGCAGAGTGTGGCGTGACTGTTGAGCCGAGCCACGATCATTGCCGACCATTGCGACAGGTTCTTTGCGACGTCATACACGGATTCGCGCTGTCCCATGTCAATATCACTTTTTGTTAAGTAGATCGCATGACCGCCAAGTTCGTGCATCGCGGTTTCGAATGTGATTCGGGTGCGGAGCGACTGCTTTTCGAACAACATCGCGAGCATCCGGTTTTCGACCTGAGCGATCGGCTGAGGGTTTTCAAGGCGCTGACGTTTCATCGCTTGCGCAAGATCGAGAATTTGACAAAGACGGCCATAGGATATGTCCGAGGACGACAAAATATGTTTCGGCTGGGTGCCGGCATTCGGCAGGTTATAAGAAAAAGAAACCATGTTCGACTCCAATGCGAAAAAAAGCGGGAACGACGATTCTCACAGGGGATTCGCGGGACCAGCCTTCCGGCTAATTGGCCATCCTAAAGGGCGAATCCCCTAGGATCGTCCTCGTCGAACTCGGGCAACACGAAGCGCTCGAACCCAGCGGGGTTCGGCCGACCGGTGGTCAGATCTGCTCCGTGCTGACATGAAGGGAAGCATTATACCACAATTCTGGCCAAAAACCGAACTATACTCACGGGTATGTCTCAGCCCGGCCAGCCTGGCTTCAAGCTGTGCCCTTCGTGCGGCAACGCGGCGGCGCTCGACGCTGCCGTGTGCGTGCGGTGCGGGCACACGTTCCAAACCCAGTTTTCGGTGCCGCCTCCTCCGCCCGGCGGCTGGAGTCCTTATCCCCGGAGCGGGTATCCGGGGCAGCCGTTCGTGGGCACCCACAGCAAGATCGCTGCCGGACTGTTTGCCATCCTATTGGGGGGTTTGGGCGTTCACCGGTTTTATCTTGGCGATATCGCCGGCGGATTTCTGTTTTTGGTGGGTTCAATCCTGGGCTTGTTTCTTTGCGGGATTCCAAGTATGGTTTTGGGAGTGATCGCTTTGGTGCAGGGAATTTTGTATCTGGTCGTCTCGGATGCTGAATTCCACCAGAAGTACGTGGTGGAGCGAAGATGGTTTTGATTTGGCCTGCGCCATAATTGCGATCTGTGCCTGCGCTTAAGATTTCCGATCTCCACGTTTCATTCGGCAGCACCGAAATCCTGCGCGGCATATCGCTGGATGTTGAGCCAGGCGAAACTCTCGGCGTTTTGGGAGAATCGGGCTGCGGAAAGAGCCTGACCGGTTTGGCGGCGATGCGGCTTCTGCCTCCGGGCGGAACGATTACACAAGGAACCATTGAGCTGCAGGGAAAACAGCTCACAAAGATTTCGGAGTCGCAGATGCGCAGAATCCGCGGCGGCGAGATCGCAATGGTGTTTCAAGACCCGTTCACATGCCTGAACCCGATGATGCGCATCGGAGATCAGATCGCCGAAGCGATTGATCTGCACCAAAGAGTGGGCTCAAAACGCGCAAAAACCAAGGCGATCGAACAACTTGAATCCGTCCGCGTGCCAGCTCCTGAGAGCGCAGCAAGAAAGTTTCCGCATCAACTTTCGGGCGGACAGCGGCAGCGCGTGATGATCGCTATGGCGTTTTCGTGTCACCCAAAGGTGCTGATCGCAGATGAGCCGACAACCGCCCTTGACGTTACGCTGCAAGCGCAGATTTTGGCGCTGCTCAAAGAACTCCAGTCGCAGGAAGGCACGGCGGTCATTCTCATTTCGCACGACGTGGGAGTGATCGCCGGAGTGGCGGATCGCATCGCGGTGTTTTATGCTGGCAAGGTGATTGAAACCGGTTCGGCCGGACAGATCATCAAATCGCCTGCGCATCCGTACACGCAAGGACTTTTGGCTTCGATGCCAGGGGAAAGCGCCAAACTTTATTCGATTCCCGGACAGCCGCCGCGTTTTACCGAACTACCGATCGGGTGCAGCTTCGCTCCCCGGTGCAAGTTTCAGTTTGAAAAATGCGAACTGGAACCTGGGCTGATTGCTGCCAACAACACGCTTGCGGCTTGCTGGCTTCAGGAGGGGACGAATGCCTGAGGCTGTGCTCGAAGTGAACGACGCGGTCGTCGAGTTTCACGTTCCTGGCGGTGTGATCCGAGCGGTGGACGGCGTGTCCTTTCAGTTGAATGTCGGAGAGACGCTCGCGATCGTCGGCGAATCGGGATGCGGAAAAACGACTTTGGCAAAGGCGATTCTTGGGTTGGAGCCGTTGAAATCGGGCAGCATCGTTTTGCGGGGCGAACCCGTTTCGCAAAACCTGAAGGGATTGGCAGAGCGGGTTGGCATGGTGTGGCAGGATCCTTACGCTTCGCTCGATCCTCGATGGAGAATTAAGCGCGCGATCGAAGAGCCGTTAAGAATTCACCACCGAAAAAACGTTGACGAACGGCTGGAAGAGTTGACCAACGAGGTGGGGCTCGATTCGTCGCTGCATAACAGATTTCCGCATCAACTTTCGGGCGGCCAAAGGCAGCGTGTGGCGATTGCGCGCGCTCTGGCGCTGCGTCCGCCCATCGTTTTGTGCGACGAGCCGACCGCCGCGCTCGACCTGAGCATCCGCGCGCAGATTCTCAACCTTTTGAAAGAGATTCAGGCGAAGCACCAAGTGTCGTTTCTGTATATCTCTCACGACCTTACAACGGTGCGCTTTATCGCCGATAGAACAATTGTTATGTATTTGGGGCGGATTGTGGAAGCAGGCGAGACCAAACAGCTGTTTGCAAATCCACGCCACCCATACACGCGCGCGCTGATTGATTCGGTGCCGACGCTCGAAAAGATCGGCGTGATGCCCAAAGTGCTGCCCGGCGAAATACCCGACCCGCGGTTGAGAATCACCGGCTGCCGCTTCCGCTCGCGATGTTCCAACAGAATCGAAAAATGCGTTACCGTTGATCCGCCGCCGACCAGCGAAGACAGCCGAGTGTATTTCTGCCACAACCCCGCGGCTAAGCGGGCGTAGCAGCCGGTTCAACAGCATCGGGAAGTTCAGATTCCACGTTGCGCACGCGGCGATGAGTGAGGATGAGAATCGAACTGAACAGCGTCCAGATTCCCAAAATCAGAAACATCGCTCGAATGCCGCTGCCTTGCGCATCGCCAACAAGCCCGCCAAAGATGCGATAGAGCGTTCCGTGCGAGCGCATCGAAGGCTCGAACAACCGATCGGCCAGCGGGCCGACAGTAAGCAGTGATATCGGCATCATCGCAAGCGCGAACACCCTCCGCGCCGCGAAAACCCTGCCCTGCACCTCGAGAGGCACTTTGCGCTGCCAGATCGCTTGGCTGCAGCCGTTGATGAGCGGAATGCCCGCAAAACATAACGTGAGTGCAGCAACGAACAGTCCGAAACTCGGCTTGCCTGCCAGCATCAGTTGGGTGATGGAATACAAGACGGCTACGATCAAAATGCCGTTGATTTTGCGCTTCGGGCCACCCCATGCGCTCATCGCCGCGCTTCCGGCGAGCATGGCAAATCCGCCGATCATCAAAACGATGCTGAGCGAAGACTTCGAAACCGTGAGCAGAGCGAGCGGCGTGAATAACGAATTCAGATAACCTGAAGTCAGGTTCACATTCATAAAAAACAGCAGCAGACCGAGCAGCCCCGGCGTGGCGATCACATAGCGGAAGCCGAACATCGCATCGCCGAAAAAACTTGTGCTGCTGCCGGCCTTAGATGCCACGCGTTCGGTTCGCACCAAACTTGTGGCAACGATAGCGATTCCAAACGAAACCGCATCGAACACGAACACCGCGCCCATGCCGATACCCGCAATCACCGCGACGGCCAGAATCGGCGAAAAGATGATCGAAACCGCCTCTGCCATGCTCGTTAGTCCGCTTGCTTTTCCTAACTGTTCTTTGGGCACAAGCTGCGAACTTAGGGCGGTGAGAGCAGGCCACAACAGACATCCGAACGCCGACGACAGTCCGGTGAGAACGTACAGCTGCCAAAGCTGCAGCGCGCCCAACGAGAAAAGCACGCATATCGCCAACACGCATGCCGCCGATCCGAAATCCGCAATGATGATTAACTTGCGGCGATCGAACCGGTCAGCAACTGCGCCAAGAAACGGAGAGAGCAGAATCCCTGGCAGCACGAACGTGAGCGCAACGAACGCAAATTTCGTTACTTCGTGGGTGCGCTCGAAGATCCAAACACCCACCGCAAAACTGGTCAGGCCGCTTCCGATGGCCGAAACGGCTTGCCCCAACCAGATGATAAAAAACCTTTGGAAACCGGTCATCGAAAGATTCGGAGAAAAGTGGGAGCGGGGGCAGGATTTGAACCTGCGACCTCCGGGTTATGAGCCCGACGAGCTACCTGGCTGCTCCACCCCGCAATGCACGGAGAATGATACCTGGCATCGAATCGAATTACAAACTTGAAACGCGATTTCGGTGCCGGGCCGGAGGAATTCCGTGAAACGCCCGGTACGCGCGATGAAAACTGCTGATGTCGCCGAATCCGATTCTTCGACAAACCTCCTTCACGCTGAAATCGGTTTTCTCGAGCAGACTTCGAGCCGAGGTCAACCGCACTTCGGTCAGGTATCTTTTGAAAGGTTTGCCCGTTACGGCGCGGAACAGATACCGAAAATGTGAACGGCTCAGATGCACCTTCTCCGCAACCCATTCATCGGTGATCGGTTCCGAGAAGTGTGTGCTCACGATCGCTTTCGCCTGCTCCACAACCTGTTCTGCGTACCGGTTCGTTTGCGGCTTGGTACAAACCAAGAACTGCCGGAACGCGTTTTCGATGTAGCTGGAAAGCGCACTCACGGAGCGGTGCGAGTGGATGTCAAACGAAAGCTTTGCGACAAGCGATTCCACAGCGCTGTCTGCCCCGATTTCCAAAAGCGAAAACACGAGCATCGAAATGATCATGATGCAGCGGCTCTTCGCCAATTCGAGATCGTCATCGGCTGCGGACTCGATGTCCAGAGCGAATCGGCGGAGATACGCCTCCAACTCCTGCCTTTGGCCAAGGCGGATCATCGCGTTGATGTCGTTATAACTGAGTTGGGCGAACGATTCCATGGGCACGGGAGATTTTACCGCGCAGAAATCCACGCGCGCAGTTCGCACATCTCCTCCAGCGCGAACTCCACCCCTTCGCGCCCAAAACCGGAATCGCCCTCGCCGCCATAGGGCATGCTGTCGAACCGCACCGAAGGGGAGTCGTTATGCACAATCCCGCCATAGCGCAGCGATGAAAAAACTTCGGTGGCTGCGGACTTATCGTTCGTGAACACCGACGCCTGCAGCCGATATTTTCCATCATTCAAAAATCCGCACAGATCGTTCAGAGATTCGTATGGATGGAGTGTAAGAACCGGCCCGAAAACCTCTTCGCAAACGATCTCGCTTTCCAAATCGGCTCCTTCGATCAATGTGGGCTCGACGACGGTTTCGGGAAACGTTCCTTCTGCTTTGGCGATAACCTTTGCGCCCGACGCAACGGCCGACTCGATTTTTTGACGTACTTTTTGTGCTGTTTGGCGGTCAATCAACGGTCCGCACACGGTGGATGGTTCGCGCGGGTCTCCGGTGGGGCGGTTTTGCGTGGCCTCGATCAGTTTAGACCGCACATCATCATAGATGGAGGCGTGCGCAAAAACGTTCTGCGCCGAAATGCAAACCTGCCCCGCGTAGCCATATCCCGACGTGACGCATTTCGAAACGGCGTGCAAAACGTCGGCATCGGGGCAGATGATCACAGGTGCGTTGCCGCCCAGCTCCAAAACGGTTTTCTTTTTGGGCACGGAGGTTTTCAGCATCCAGCCGACTTTCGCGCTGCCCGTGAAGCTCAGCATCTGAATGCGCGGGTCTTGCACCCAACGCTGTGCCTGCTCGTTGGAAAGATGAACCACTTTGAGCCACCGCTCTTCGATTCCCGCTTCGTGCAAGAGTTGTGCAAGAAAAAATGTGCAGAGCGGTGCCAGCGGGCTCGCTTTCAACACAACCGGGCATCCTGCAACATAAGCGGGAGCGATTTTGTGCGCCGCCAAATTAAACGGCCAGTTATACGGCACAAACCCTGCAATCGGTCCCACGGGAAATCTGCTGTAGCCGACCGAATATGCTGCGGCGCGTTCATCGTACGAAACATCGAGGCTTTGAAACGTTTGCGCACTGCCCAGCCGCGAAGCCAGCCGAAACGTGTGAACCATCCGGCGAACTTCGCCCTTTGCAAACGTTACAGGCTTGCCCGTTTCGCGAATCAGAAGTTCGACCAAAGCCTCGAAGTTCCGTTCGATCATTTCCGCTGCGTTGGCAGCGATGGCGCATCGTTCTTGGATGTTCGAAGGTTCCAGCCACCGATTCCACGCCGCATCCAAAGCGAGGTTTAGATGTTCATCGGATGTGCAGGAAACCGATCCCAGTTTCTCGCCGTTCCATGGATCGAACGATTCAAGCCTTGGCCTGCCTTCGGCAAAATCTAACATTGCTTGATTTTAGACTTATGGCGGCAAAATCCGGTTTCCGTTCAAAATAGAGAGCATCGGGGCGTAGCGCAGTCTGGTTAGCGCGCCTGCTTTGGGAGCAGGAGGTCGCGAGTTCGAATCTCGCCGCCCCGACCAGTTCATAAAAACTGCAAGATGAGGTTATGAACGCCGCAGAAAAACGGATTTCGGGAAAGAACCTTGGCATCCTGGCGATGCCCACCTTTTGCGCGCGCTGTTTTTGGCTCCGGCTCCATTCGCATGACAGACTGCCGTATCAAACGTTTCCAGGAATTTTCAATTCGATTGATTCTTACACCAAAAAAGTGGTTCACGGGCTTTATGACCAGAACGGAAAGATGCCGCCGTTTTTGGCTGAGCTTGGAGAGATCATCGGGTACATAAACCCGCCGAGCGCGGCAAAATACCGCCGGTTTCATCAGCCTTCGGGAGTAACGCTCACCGGCGCGCCCGATGCGGTCTTTCGGTTTTCCGACGAAACGTTCTTGATCGCGGACTACAAAACCGCCAAGTTCACTGCTGCCCAAGACGAGCTGATGCCGATTTATGTCACCCAACTAAACGCCTACGCGTTCATCGGCCAAGAAGCGGGAATTGCTCCAGTAACGCGGCTTGCGCTGCTGTACTTTGAACCAGAAACCGAACAGGCGACCGCGATTCACGACGCCAACTGCATGGACAGCGGGTTTCGGATGCCGTTTTGTTGTCACATCCAACAGGTTGAATTGGACGTATCAACCATTCCGCCGCTGCTCGAGCAGGTGAGGTTTTTTTGCGAAAGCCGTTCTGTTCCCGACCCAAACCCGGCATGCAAGGACTGCGAACGTTTGGAAGCGCTTTTTTCGCTGACCCGCTCGATGTGAAGATGGCCCGCTTGCGCGGGCCATTTCGTCAGAACCTATTTCAGCAGAACCAGAATCAGCAATCCGATCACAACGATCGTGATCAGTTCGCGGTCGGATGCCGAGATATCTCGATTATATGGAACAACCACTTTGTCACGCGCGTTGAGTGCGACGGATTCGGCGCTCACTTTCGAAAGATCGTAGGTCGTGGTAACCACAGCACCGTTAGCATCGGTTGAGCTGACTTTCACGCAATCAATGCACGCGGTATCAATCGGCCGCGCTTGTTCGATCGCGTCTTTGAGCGTGAGGCCCTTCGAATACGGAATGAAGCCGGGACTGCTCACCGCGCCGCGCACCGACACATATCGGTTCGCATCGAATGCAGCGACATAGATCGTCGAGCCGGGATTCGCCAGCGGCGTGGGGCCAAGTTTCGTAAGATCAACCGACACCAGTCGGTCGTTGGTTGAAACGGTTACGAGTTTCGGATCAGAGTTCGATGTGAGTCCTCCTGCTTTCTCGATGACATCGCGGACGCGCATGCCATCTGCAATTGCGACATCGCCTGGATTCTTCACTTCGCCAGCTACTCTCACCGTTCCTACGGCGAATACCGTTTGACTGAGAGTCAAAAGCGCAAACAACGCGAATTTCTTCATTGTGGATTCCCTCCTTGAGGATTGGACGGCTCTGTGCCGTCAAAGGTGTTGCCAGCCCCGTAATGCTGGCCGATTACGGTGCAGCCGCGCCTGAAACGGTTTGAGCGAAATCGTCAATCTCGCGGTCGGCTTCTTCGGGGGTCATGCTGCACCTGAGTTGAAGCAGATTTCGCAATCGTTCACGATTGCCTTCGCAGGCGATCAGTTCGTCTTTAGTAAGGGCCGACCACTGATCCTTCGCGCGGCCGACCAGTTTGTTCCAGTTATCTTGGATAGGTGTCCAGTTCATTGTTGGACCTCCTTCGTCGTAATCTTGGTTTCAGGCTGTTTTCTCCGTAAGCATCTGTTGAGACTGCTTCGGCCATTGCCGGGTTCCATCGGATGTCCGCTTGCGCACCTTGGGCCGAGGTTTTGTGGCAAAATTGTCGAACCGGTGAACCCGTATCTTCCTATCTTCGTAATGATCGCGCTGGCAAGCGTCATCTGCATCGCCATGGTGAGCCTCAGCTGGCTGCTCGGGCCGAAAAAATCAACGGCCTACAAGGAGTCGCCATTCGAGTGCGGCGTGGCGCCGACCGGCTCGGCGCACGAGCGGTTTCCGATCAAGTTTTATTTGACTGCGATGCTGTTCATTCTGTTCGACATCGAAGTGGTGTTTTTGTGGAGTTGGATGACCGTGTTCCGCGGATGGGTGGAAAAGGGAACTCCTTCGGCGATGTACAGTTTTTGGGCCGTGATGGTGTACATGGTTTTGTGGTTCTTGGGCGATTTTTATGTTCTGCGTTCCGGCGCGCTCGAATGGGAAGAAAGCAAAACTTTGCATCCCGAAAAGTTTGGAAAGGCGGTTGACGAAGAGGCGCCTTATGTTCAGCCGGTTTCGGAGGACGCGGCATAAATGCCCAACCCGGTTTCAGCTGAGGGCGAAAGGCTGGAAGCTGCCTTGCTCAGAGAGAGTTTTTCGGGAGCGGGGCTG
>JAJPJR010000020.1 GCA_021324165.1 Armatimonadota bacterium | reverse complement strand
CGACTCCGACGGCATCGAAGCGATCCACCTCATTCATCTTCCCACGAATCAGCTGCTCGTTTGGGATGTCACCAATTGGGAAGATCACGAGCACACGACATACAAAACCTTCTCGCTCGACACGTTCACGCTTTCTAACTCTTACACCGTTTCGCTCGGAAACATGTTCTGCGCGGGAGCCACGCATCTTTATGATGGTTCCGTTTTCGTTGCGGGTGGACACTGGTCGAAGTGGATAGACATAAAATATCGCGACGGCCAGGGAGGTGATGATCAACCGGAGGCGGAATGGAACAAAGCTGATGGGATGATGGACACGAATATTTTCAACGGCGTATCTTCACCGTGGACTGCTGAAGTCATGATGCACTGGGCGCGTTGGTATCCGACCTGCACGGAGCTCCCCGACAGCAACGTTTTGGTGAATGGGGGCAGCTACCTGACACCGGTTTATGACGGCGATAGAAAGATTAAGAAATATGACACACACTTCACGGACATACCAGAGCTTTACGACAGAGCAGGTCAGTCGGGCTCGCAATCCGGATTCATGGGCGGATCGGCGTGCATGTACGAGCCTGGAAAGATCTTCAAAAGCGGATTCCCCAAGGATCATCCAACGGGTTCCGAGACGAATCAAGCCGCATACATCGACTGCACAGCAGGCACTCCGCAATGGACGTCGCTGACTGCGATGAACAGCAACCGTTCGATGCACAACTGCACGCTGCTCCCCGATGGAAGCATTCTGATCACTGGTGGATGTACACGCGGTGATCCCAACAACATCCTCGAATCCAATGCAGTGTTAGGCGCGGAGATGCATCGTCCAGGAACGACGTGGACACACCTAACGATGGCTTCGATGCAGACTCCAAGGCTCTATCATTCCACCGCCATGCTTCTTCCCGATGCGCGTGTGCTCGTCGCCGTCGGCGAAGAGAACGGAGGCAGCAAAATCGCGCGCAAAAACGCAGAAATCTTCGAGCCGCCGTATCTGCACACGGGAGTTTCTCGTCCCACGATAGGCACGGGAACCCCGAGCAGCGTGCTCGTCAATCACACGATCAAGATATACACTCCCGACACTAACTCGATAGAAAAGATCGCCTGGGTTAAGCTCGGCGCGGTGACTCACGCATTCGACCAAGATCAAAGATACGTTCCCGGTCCAGACAAATCCGAATGGACGATAGGATTCGATGTAACCGGTCCCTACATTCAGATATCAGCGCCAGGCAACAACCGCGTGGCGCCGCCGGGATGGTACATGCTCTTCATCATGAAGAAAACCACCGTCGCCAACTGGAACAACCGAGTGGAATACGTGCCGTCGGTTGCCAAATATGTGCGAATTATTTCGCCGATAGAAGGTGGTTAGCGCTTGCGGCGTTTCAGTTCCTTCTCTTCGGCGGCTTCGTAATCGAGCAGAGAGCGGCGGGGCGCGTCGGGAACGGACTGGTCGTCGTACACAACATCCGTGCGAACGCGCGTGCCTTCATAAGTCTCGGGATCGGGCTCTTCGCTCTTGGTTTTCTTTGGCGGCGCTGGTTTAGGGCCTTTTTCAAGATCGTCGCTTCGGACGAGCAGCACGTAGTTCGCGTCGAACTTCTTTTCTTCGTCGCTCAGGCGCTTTTTTTGCTCTTCTCCCAGACTGTCAATGAATTTCGCGCGCATGCGAGTTACGGCCTCTTTGTGCACGGCGGCGAGCACGGGGCCGAACGCCTCTTTGTCAATTTTCACCGCGACTTCGTCTTTGGAATACACAGCCTGCACCGTGCCGGTCAGGCCGGCCATGTGCGGGAAGTATTTGTTGCCCAGGCGGTCTTCCATGCTGGGCTGTTTGTCGGCGATTTTGACCCTGTCGCCGGGTTTCCAAACTGGCATGGGTTAAGGCTACCCTCGGCAGGCCTGCGCCCCCGCCGGCAAAAGCCCTGATCGAGTATAATTGGCACTCCAGACGTTCGAGTGCTAACACTCGGCCGTCTGGAGCAACAGTTTTGATTAGGAGGCTATCAGGATGAAACTCAAGCCGCTTGGCGACAAAGTCGTCATCGAAGTGCTGGAAAGCGAAGAGAAATCGGCAGGCGGGCTTTATCTGCCCGATTCGGCCAAGAAGAAGCCGCAGACCGGCAAAGTGATCGCGGTTGGTGACGGCAAGATTTTGGACGACGGCACCCGCGCGAAGATGAACGTGAAAGTCGGCGACAAGGTGCTGTTTTCGAAATACGGCGGAAACGAAGTTACCGTTGATGGCGAAGAGTACACGATTCTGGACGAAGACCAGATCTATGCGGTGGTTGGGTAGCCGCTCAACACAGATACACAAGGAGCAGCAATGTCAGCAAAACAGATTCTTTTTGATGAAAACGCGCGGCGCGCACTTGAAAGAGGCGTGAACAAAGTCGCGAATGCAGTGAAAGTAACTCTCGGCCCGAAAGGCCGCAACGTGGTGCTCGACAAAAAATGGGGCAGCCCCACCATTACAAAGGACGGCGTTACGGTTGCCAAAGAGATCGAACTGGAAGACCCTTATGAAAACATGGGCGCTCAGCTTTGCAAAGAAGTTGCGAGCAAAACCAACGACGTCGCTGGCGACGGAACCACCACGGCCACGATTCTGGCGCAAGCGATCGTGGGCGAGGGGCTTCGGTATGTGGCGGCCGGCGGAAATCCGATTGCCCTGAAACGCGGCATTGACCGCGCCGTTGCCGAGGCTGTGGATTACATCAAGAAGCAGTCGGTGAAAGTGAAAGATAAAGAACAGATCGAGTTTGTCGCCACGATCGCCGGCAACGATTCCGAAATCGGCAAACATGTGGCGGAAGCGATGGACAAAGTCGGCAAAGACGGCGTTATCACGGTAGAAGAAAGCAAGAGCCGAGACACGCTGTTGGATGTCGTCGAAGGCATGCAGTTCGACCGCGGATACATCAGCCCGTATTTCGTTACCGATCCGGAGCGGATGGAAGCCGTGATCGAAAACCCGATGATCTTGATTCATGAAAAGAAGATCAGCAACGCGCAGGACTTTCTGCCGTTTCTTGAACGCGCCGCCACATCGCGCAAGCCGCTGATTGTGATTGCCGAGGATGTGGAAGGCGATGCGCTGGCGACGCTTGTTCTGAACAAGATTCGCGGAGTGCTTCAAGTCGCCGCTGTGAAAGCCCCTGGTTTTGGCGACCGCCGAAAAGCGATGCTCGAAGATATCGCGATTCTTACGAACGGCAAGTTCATCAGCGAGGACTTGGGAATCAAGCTCGAAAACGTTACGCTGGACATGTTGGGCAGCGCGAAGAAAGTGGTGATCACCAAAGAAGACACCACGATCATCGAAGGCGCAGGCAAGAAAGACGATGTGATGGGGCGCATCAACACCATCAAAAAGCAGATCGAAACCACCGACAGCAGCTATGACAAAGAGAAACTGCAAGAACGGCTTGCGAAGCTCAGCGGCGGTGTTGCGGTCATCAAGGTCGGCGCATCAACCGAAACCGAACTGAAAGAGAAGAAGCACCGGTACGAAGACGCTCTTTCGGCCACGCGCGCGGCGGTTGAAGAAGGGATCGTTCCCGGCGGCGGCGTTACGCTGCTCGGCGCAACCGAAGCCGTTGGAAAACTGAAAACCGAAGACGGCGACGAACAGACCGGAATCACGATTGTCAAGCGCGCGCTTGAAGAACCGCTGCGAACGATCGCCGACAACGCAGGACTCGAAGGAAGCGTTATTGTCGAGAAAGTTCGAACCGGAAAGAAAGGGTTTGGGCTGGACGCATTGAGCGGCGAGATCGTGGACATGGTGAAAACCGGAATCGTTGATCCTGCCAAAGTTACGCGCTCGGCGCTCGAGAACGCGGCTTCGATTGCGGGTTTGGTGCTTTCGACGGAAGCGCTCGTGGTCGAGAAGCCTGAGCCGAAGAAAGCGAACGGCGGTCATGGTCACGGCGCCGGCGGCGGCATGGGCGATATGGACTTCTAAACTTAGGGGTCAACTTCTTGTCGGCCCCGCGGACCTTCGGCCCGCGGGGCTGTTTTGTTCGGTAACCTAACGACATGAAAGATCTGAAAGACGCGAGCGTGTTTCCCACGCTTACGCCGTACATTGTGGTTAAAGACGCGAAAGCGGCGATCGAGTTTTACAAAAAGGCTTTTGGCGCGGAAGTGCGCGACATCGCCTATGTGCCGGGGAGCGAAAAAATCATGAACGCCCAACTTATCATTGGCGATTCAGTTTTGATGCTCAACGACGAGTTTCCGGAATACGATTCGTTTGGTCCGAAACCGGGGGAGAGGCTGTTTACGACGATCCACATCAGTTCGAACAGCATTGATTCCGACTGGCAGCGCGCGGTTGATGCTGGGGTGGAGGTTACGATGCCGCTTGCCGATATGTTCTGGGGCGACCGATACGGTTCGTTCCGATGCCCTTTTGGCCACCGGTGGTCCATGGGGCAGCGCACGCGCAACCTTAGTAAGGAAGAGATGCGGAAAGAGATGGAAGAGGCGTTCGCCCAAAAGGATTCAAACTAATCGGACTCATCGCGCAAACTGCGCAAACTGTGCTACAAATCAAATGCAGTTGGGTGCAGCGGTTGATACAGCATGATCGGGTCGGCGGCGGGAACATCCATCATCGCGCACAAACCGAAACCGTAATCGTTCACCCCGCCTTGAAACGTTGCGCCTTTTGATTGCAGTTCTTGCATTGTTTTGTGAATGTCGTCGCACATCAGCGAGATGGAATGATGCCGGGGCGAAGTATATGTTTTGCCTTCATAAACCCCCGATGTTGGGTGCACTCCGATTTCGCTCGGGCCCGATTTGAAGATGAGCCATCCGGGTTCGCTGTCGGCGTGTTCAACGAACTGCCAGCCAAGCACGTCGCGCAAAAACGCGCGGGTTTTTGGCGCATCGTCGGAATAGATCAGAGCGTGGATCGAGGTGATCATGGGGATGAGTTTAGCACCAAGCCGCAGGGCTCAACGCACCACCAGCCGCCTTATGCCATAAATGGCCGGTGCGGAAAGGAAAAAGATCACCGCCAGCCACTGCGCAGTTCGCGCTCCTTCGCGAACAGACAAAAACACCAGCGATCCGAGCAGCAAAATCGGCACGACGACGATCAGTCCCAACACCCCATATCCGCCCGCTATCTTGAACGGCCGATGAAGATTCGGTTCGCGCACGCGCAGAACGAACAGTGAAATCTGTTCCAAACATAGCGCGCTTCCATACATCAGAACGTTGACTGCCACTAAGTCTTCAAACGAACGGCACGTGAGCAAAGCGTCAATGATTCCCATGAGCAGAATCGCCTTCCACGGCGTTCCAAATTTCACGTGGATGTCGCTTAATGATTTCGGCAAGAAGCGATCTTGCGCCAACGCCATAGGAACGCGCGAAGATGCGAGCATTCCAGCCATGAACAGCGCCATGGGCGAGATTAACCCCGCGATCGTCACCAGCCAGAACAGCGGCTTTCCTCCGATCTGTTCTGCAATGAAAGGCCATGAGCCGTCCGACCATTTTTCGGCATCGGGCACATAGGCCAATCCGACCAGAACCGGCACGAAATAGATGAACGTGATGAGAACGATGCCCACAAGAAGCGCGCGCGGATACGCTTTTCCGGGATGATCCACCTCTTCGGCGACGGTGGAAAGTTGATCCCACCCCAAGTAGTTCCACATCACAATTCCGAGTCCCGAAGCGAGGGTCTGTGTGGAAGGCTTGGCTGCCGGAATGTGCAGATGAGTGTGGGGGAGGCCGATGGCCGCAAGGATAACGAACGGCAGCACGATGATCGCCGCGAACACCAAACCGGTGAAGCCGACGATGCGCGTTCCTCTGATGTTCAAATAGGTAAACAACAGCACGATGCCCGCGGCCAAACCCCACTTCATCATTCCGTTCGTTTCGAGTCCGTTCCACCCGAAACTGGTTTGCAGCATCGCACCAAGATAAGTTGTGAACAGAACGGGATAGATGGCGATGTCAACGAGCGTGTACATCCACGTCCACCATCCGTTCATGAATCCCCAAAACGGTCCAAGCGCGCGCTTGACCCAGATCACATATCCGCCTTCCTGCGGAATCGCGGCGCTGAGTTCGGCGGTTGTAAGCGCATCGGGAAGAGCCCAAATGAATGGAAGAACCGCGATGAGAAACAGTGCGAGCGCAGGGCCGCATGCGCTCACCGACTCTTCCAATCCGAACGGCCCGCCGCTGACGCAGCAAAAAACGGCAGATGCGAGTGTGAGCGTTCCGAGCGCGCGTTGGTCGAAAGATCGGGGCACCGCGCGGGTTTACCCTAAGGAGAGTTCCCCGCTGCCTGTGCGTTTAAGATCTTCAATGGACTTCGACTTTGATAAATCGGCGCCGGCATCGGACGGCGGAAGAATCTTCGGCGCCAATCGAAACTGCCGTTGGAATTTCACGCCCTCGCGAAACAAACCTTGCAACGTCAGGTTCTCTTGCGATCCAAATCCAACTTGCTCAACCCTCAAGCGTAAGGGCAATCGCCTGCAACAGCTTTTTGGCGGCGTATTTCGCGGGATGAATATAAGCGGCTCACACCGTCCGTCGCTTTTGATTCAGGCCAAACACAATATACACGATGGCGCCCAACGCCATCATGCCGAGTCCGATCCACACCGACTTCTGTGCAGTTTCATCGCGCGCAGCAGTGATGAACAGCCAGATCGTTAGCAGCAGCGCGATGATCGGAATGAGCGGAAACAGCGGCACGCGATAGGTGGGTTGATATTGGTCGCCTTTGATTCGAAGAACGAACAGAGAAAGCACCGCAAGGATCGCGAACGGCATATTGCCGATGATATTCAGACCAGTGAGCCCCTCAAAGTCCCCGATGTTTACAAGAGTGATAGATGCGATGGTGACAAAAGCCACCGCCAGATGCGGAGTCTCGAACTTCGGATGCGCCCTGCCGAATGCGGGAAAGAACATTCCATCGCGCGCCATCGCATAAAACGTGCGCGGATGAATGAGCAGACCGCCGTTGAGCGCGCCGAACGTTGAAACGGCAACCGTGGCGGCGATGAACACAAGCCCCGCACGTCCCATCGAGTATTCCGCGATGTCGGCAGCCACCAGCGGCGATTTCGCCATTTGTGCGGGCGACAAAACCGCGAGATAGGCGACGTTCGCCAAAACATAAACCGCGATGATGATGAGCATCGCAAACCAGATGGATTTTGCGATGTGCTTCTTCGGATCGCCCACCTCACCCGCCACCGCGCCGATGTTATCGCTCCCGGAATACGCCCACTGCGCCGAAATAATCGCGATTCCGAACGCGCCGAGCCGAAATCCGTCCGCTGGAGACGCGGTGAAATGACCTTCGGCATGAGGCAACGCCAGAACCAATGCGAGCGTTACCACCAGCATCAAACCGCCGACCTTTAAAACCGTGGTGATGTTTTGCACGAGTGAACTCCATTTCAACCCTACATAGTTTGTGAATCCCAAAAACGCCAGCGCGGCTGATGCCAGATATCTCACGGACGGGTTGTTTCCGTCGGAATGATATTGCCCGATTGCGCGGAGTGTGTATTCGGCGCACACGATCGCGATGCCTGCCATTCCGGTCGCTGAAAGAATCAACAGTTTCATCCATCCAAAAAGAAATGCGGCGAGCCGGCCGAACGCCTCGCGGATGTAGTTATAAGGCCCGCCTGAGTGGGGATAAGCGCTTGCGAGCTCGGCGGTTACGAGCGATGCGCAAAGTGCGATCACGCCCGCGAACACCCAAACCAAGATCATCAGCCAAGGCGACGAAACAGTTTTCGCGATTCCGCTTGGCGAACGAAAGATCCCGGAGCCGATGGTTGAACCCACACCGACTGCCACGCACGACCACAATCCCAACGCGCGAGGCAGTCCGTGCGGGCTTTCGTGTCGCATCCGCGCAGGCTACCTGTGTTGCACACCGGCACGACCGTCCCAAGCAGCATCGAAGCGATCCATCTTTATTTGGTTTGTGATGCGATGCATTGGGACGATCCCGAACACACACCGCCGCACAGTCTTTTTGACGGTTACGTTTTTGCAGCCGAAAGAACCGTTATCCCCACTTCGATTCGCACAGATAAAGTTCGTGACCGTCGGGGTCAGTGAAAAAAGCGAGTTTCACGCCGCCTTGCTCGTCGTTTTTCACCTCGCCATTGAACGCAACGCCTTTGGCTTTCAGTGCGTTCACAACTTGTTGAATCGGCTCATTGACGTTAAGCCCGATCTGCAAAGAACCGTTCGTGCCGGGTGCGGGCGAGTTGGCGCTGGAAGGATGCAAGCCGATGGTGCAGCCTTTCCCAGCGTCAATCGAAGCCCAGTCGTCACCCGCTCGGTATTGGAGCTTCAGTCCGAGCGTCTCGGTATAGAAAGCAACTGCCCGTTCCATGTTGGAAACGAAAACGGTGATCAGCCCGCCATCAATCATGGGGGCATTATACAGCTAACCTTGCAGCAGCCGCAGAACCGATTGCGGCAGTTGGTTTGCCTGGGCCAGAACCGCCATGCCCGACTGCTGAAGAATCTGAAACTTTGTGTATTGAGTGATCTCTTCGGCCATGTCGGCATCGCGGATCGAAGATTCGGTGGCGGCCAGATTCTCGCGCGCGACTCCAAGACTTCGCACGTTGCTTTCCAAGAAATCCTTTTGAAAACTACCGATGTCGCCGCGGATCCGTGCAAGTTGGGTGATTGCGTCATCAACAATGAGAATCGCGTTTTGCGCTCCGGTGGATGTGGTTACGTCTATCGAAGCGACGGATTCTCCAGGCACAACCGAAGTTCCAAGAGCATCGGCAAAAATGCTCGGAATGGAAAGCTGCACAAGTTGATTGGCGCTCGGCCCCACCTGAATTTGAATCGCACCCGCAGTAAGAACGCCCACTTGCGCAGGGCCGGTGAAATTCTGGTTGCCATCTTCGGTAAGCACGATGGCGTTGCCGAATGTGTCGGTCAGCCTCAAGCCGCTGTCTCCAAGTCCCCGGCCGCCCGTGAACTGCACCGTTTCGACTCCATCGCCTGTGGTTACGCTCACGTCGGCAACGGCGTTGGTTCCCACCGAACTGTCGAAAGGCAGTCCGTTCAGCAGCCCGTTGGTATCGAACAGGCGGATGTCGTAGTTGGCACCATAACTGTTTTGCACAAGCTGAACGTTGAATGGGCCCGATCCCACGAGGTTGGCGGTTACGCCGGTTACGTTGGACATCTGATTGATTTTTGCAACCACCGTTGCGATGGATTCGGTTCCGTTGGTAGAAATCGAAGTTCCGTTGATGGAAATGCTGCCTGCTGGAACGATGTCATTGGCCGAATTGAACGTGTTGCTGCAATCAATTTGCGCGCGCGTTGCGGGAGTGGTGATCTGCATGGTAATCGGCCCGCTCACCACCGGTTTGCCGTTGAACGTGCCTCCGATGAAGATGCTGTTCACCACATCCGGCTGCGTTACGCTTGCCTGCGCGCCTGCGGTTCCATCCAAAAGTTTTTTGCTTCCGAACGCGGTTTGCGATGCGATGCGGTCTATGGATTGAATCACCGATCGGATCTGCGCCTGGTTGGCATTCAACACGTTTTGATCCACCACGCCCGTGTTCGCGCTGTGCACGGCCAAAGCGCGCATGCTTTGAAGCAATGTTTGAACTTCGGCGAGCGCCCCTTCGGCGGTTTTGGTCATGTTGATCGCATCTTGCGAGTTTTGCACGGCGCGTTGAATGCCGCTGATTTGAGCGCGAAAGTTCTCGCTGATCGTCAGGCCCGCCGGGTCGTCGGCTGCAGTGTTGATTTTCAGGCCGGTGGAAAGACGGTTGATGGATTTGGTCAACTCATCGGTTGTTGCATCCAGGTTTCGCAAGGCTCCAATGGCGGCGAGGTTGGTGTTGATCCTAAGGCTCATAGTAAGGCGCTCCCAGGCGTTATTCGGTACTGATTTTCGGCGGAAACCGAAAACCCAGCAGGCTGGGGGAAAGTAGAATCTGCACGCATGAAGGTTTTGATTGCCGATAAGTTCGAAACAGCCGGGATCGAGGGGCTGAAAGCGCTGGGATGCGAGGTGCTGGTCAATCCCGACCTGAAAGAAGACTCCCTGCGCCAGGCGATCCTCGACATAAAGCCGCAAGGCCTGATTGTCCGCTCGACCCGGGTGGAAGCCTCCCATCTTGCGGACTCTCTTAAACTAATTGTGCGCGCAGGGGCCGGCACCAACACCATTGACGTTGCCGCTGCAAAGGAACGCGGAATTCAGGTTGCGAACTGTCCCGGAAAAAACGCCGACGCGGTGGCAGAACTCACGTTCGGTTTGATCTTGAGTTTGGATCGGCGCATTCCTGACAACGTGCTTGAACTTCGAAGCGGAAGGTGGAACAAAAAAGAGTTCAGCAAAGCAAAAGGGGTTCGCGGCCGCGGTTTGGGCGTGATCGGTTTGGGAAGCATCGGCAAGGCTGTGATCGCATTAGGCAAAGCGTTCGGCATGCGGGTTCTGGTTTTTTCCAGACATGCTTCTTCCGGCGAGGTCGCCGACTTGGGAGCGCAAAGCGCGTCTCTCGAACAGATCGCCGCGGAATGTTATGTTGTCAGCGTGCATGTTTCTTTGAGCGCCGAAACCAAAGGTTTGTTGAATAAAAAGTTTTTCGAAGCGATGCAGCCGGGAGCGTTGTTCGTGAACACAAGCCGAGCGGAGGTCATTGACCAGAGTGCGCTGCTCAAGGCGGTTGATTCGAAAGGCGTGCGCGCAGGGCTGGACGTTTTCGAAGGCGAACCAGCCTCGAGCGAAGGCGTTTATGAAGGCGCGTTGAAATCCAACCCCAACGTGTACTGCACGCATCACATCGGTGCGAGCACCGATCAGGCACAAGATGCCGTGGCCGAAGAGACCGTTCGCATTTTCAAAGTTTATATGGAAAACGGCTGCGCGCCGAACTGCGTCAACTGTTGATGCGCATTTTGGTTACGGGCGCAAGCGGGCTCATCGGCACCGAATTTTTCGCTTTAGCCAAAAGCGCAGGGCATGAGGTTGTCGCGTTGTCGCGCGATGCTGCGAGGGCTCATCACTGGTCAATGGATTCGGGAATTCCCGAACAGGAGCTGCGGGAAGTGCACGCGGTGCTGCATTTGGCGGGCGAGAACATCGGAAACCAGCGATGGTCGGAAGCGCAAAAGCAAAAGATTCTCGAAAGCCGCCGAAGGGGCACGCGGGCTGTTGCCGAATCCATCGCCTCAGGCGGCAGGCATCTGCGCGCATTCGTGTGCGCGTCGGCGGTCGGGTTTTATGGTGACAAAGGCGCCGAAGTTTTGACAGAACGCTCCGAGCCGGGCGGCGGCTTTTTGCATGAAACGTGCGTGGAGTGGGAAAACGCGGCGACTCCAGCAAAGGATGCAGGCTTGCGCGTGGTGCATGCGCGCTTCGGTGTGGTGCTGAATGCGCACGAGGGCATGCTTGCGCGGCTGCTTCCCCTTTTTCGTTGGTGCTTGGGAGCGAAGATCGCTGACGGCAGACAGTGGATCAGCTGGATATCAACGCGCGACGTTGCGAGAGCGGTTTTGTTCATCGTGGAGAACTCTGATTTGCATGGGCCGGTAAACGTGTGCGCTCCGTTTCCGGTTACGAACTATGAATTCGGCAGCACACTCGCTGCCTTGCTGAAAAGGCCGTGCTGGCTGACGGTTCCGGGTTTCGTGATCGAACTGCTTTTCGGCCAAATGGGCAGCGAGCTGATCTTGGCAAGCCAGCGCGCGGTGCCGAAGAGGCTGCTGGATGCAGGTTTTGAATTCGAAACGGCCGAGCTGCGGGATGCGTTGCGTGTGGAAATCGGGTTGCGAAAAGTATGATGAGCACATGGCAAAAGTGGGATTTATAGGATTGGGAGTGATGGGCTCGCGCATGGCGGGCCACCTTATCAAAAACGGTCATGACGTGACGGTTTGGAACCGAACCGCATCGCGCGCGGAGCCGCTGCGCGAACAGGGCGCACACGTTGCGCAGACGGTTGCACAACTTGCCGAAAGCAGCGAGTTCGTTTGCATTTGCGTTTCGAAAAGCGAAGATGTGTTGGAACTTGTTTCCCAATTCCCCAAATCCATGCAAGGCAAGACTGTGGTGGATCATTCGACCATCGCACCGCAAGCGGCACGCGAAATCGGCTCGCGATTGGATTGCGCGTTTATTGATGCGCCGGTTACGGGAGGTGAGCGCGGAGCGGTCGAGGGAACGCTGACGATTTTTTGCGGTGGAACGCAGCAGGATTTTAAAGGGCGAAGCCGATTATGGAAGCGTATGGCGCCAAAGTGCGGCTGGTCGGCCCGCAAGGCAGCGGTCAGCTGATGAAAATGGCAAACCAGATTGCGGTCGGCATCGGCGTGCTGGCGCTTTGCGAGAGCATGGCGTTCGCCGAAAAGGCGGGGCTCGAATTGGCACAGACACTCGAACTGTTGGGAAGCGGCGCTGCCGGGTCTTGGGCTTTCGCCAACTATGGCCCGAAGATCTTGCAGCGCGATTGGAAACCGGGCTTCAGCATCGCTCTGCAACTGAAGGATTTAAGATATGCGCTGGAGGCGGGCCGGGCGTCGGGCGCCTCGCTGCCGGGCACCGAGATGGTGGCGGGTCTTTTGGCCGAGATGGAGCGTGGAGGCCGGGGCCAGGACGCGATTCCAGCGTTGTTCGAAGCGCTTGAAGGTGTCTGATTACTTTGCTGGTATTAATACCAGATTTGCAAAAATCCCCCCCCGCTCGTTTTTTGTTGCAAATCTCGGAATCTGTCGCTATACTAAGAAGCTGGTTCGGCGGTGGCTCATACCGGATATCGAGACCTGTTTGCCGAGGGGCCTGGCGAACTGGCTGTGGCCAAAGCCATGTGCAGAAAATCGTTGTGATCTTGATCGGGCGCGAGGAAGATGTGCCGAAGGAGTTTAGGTCGCTGCCTGCAAAGTACGCGATCATCTGCGATCCGAGCCCGAAACTCGCCGACGAACTGAACGCGGTTTGGGCCCAACGGTATTACGTTTACGATGATGCTATGCGACTTGTATATAGGCAGATGAATCCTGATGAACCCCTGCGAGATGTGCTGAAGAAAGGAGGACGCTGATGAGACGGCTGCGCGGATTAACGATTACCGAGCTTTTGATTGCGGTTGCGATAATTGTCATCATCGCTGCTGTAGTCTTTCCGATTGTTCGAGAAAGCAAAGAGCGGGCAAAACTTTCCGCATGCGGGTCGAAAATGATGCAGATCTTTCACGCCATCGAACTTTACAGGCACAATTACGATGGAGACGGGAAGTACGACGAACCGGAGATCATGGGCTTGCCTCCAACCTTCAACGAACTCATTGACGATCAAAAGGTGCCGTTGGAGACATTTGTTTGTCTGGCGCCTCCAAACGACGAAAAATCTAAACATTCGGTTTTCACAAGAATGTTTTTGACCAAACAACAGGGCGGAAACTGGGGCGATTATTGCCGCAAGTACCTCGACGACTCGATCCTTATTGTCGACAAGAACCACAATCCGCCCTCGGTGAACCGCGAATCGCCCGTTCAGAAACACTGGGCGGAAGGCGTTTATTTGGGCGGCAATTTAAAGGCGTTTTACAAATTTGGAGATCAGGGGACATCTGAGTGGTGGAACTCGGATTAGCATTTGACCAGTTGGAGCAGCAATGTCAGAAGACCCTCGCCAAACTCTCTGCTGATCAAACGCAAAACAGAGGAACGTCGCACGACTGATTAACGCACCGCGATCATTTCGATTTCAACCAAGGCATCTTTTGGCAGCCGAGAGACCTCCACCGTCGAACGCGCGGGCGGATCATCGCCCACGAACTCAGCGTAAATCTTATTCACGACTGGAAAATCGTTCATATCTTTCAAAAAGATCGTGGTTTTCACAACGTTCTGCAAACTCAAACCAGCGTATTCCAACAACATTTTCAGATTTGTGCACGCCTGCCGCGTTTGGGATTCCACATCTTCGCCGGCAAAAGTCCCATCGGGCAGCAAGCCAAGTTGTCCGCTCGTAAAAAACAGATCGCCCGCGAATGCCGCGTGCGAATAAGGGCCGATGGCCGCAGGAATTCCTTCGGTATTGTGTGTATCTCTTTCCATCGAGGCAGATGTTACCGGCAAAACGAAACGAAAAACCGCCTGCCGACGTAGAATTCGCCATATGAAGACCGAACGCTCATCGCAAGCCGTGCTCGATCGGTTCGTTTTGGAATGGGGCCGCATGAGCAGCAACTGGGGAATCAATCGAACGATGGCCCAAATTCACGCGCTGCTTTTCATGAGTTCCAAACCGCTTACCATGGACGAAATATGCGAACGACTCGCGATCAGCCGCGGCAACGCAAGCATGAGTCTGCGCAATTTAATGGATTGGGGAGTCATAAAACGATATCGGCACAAAGGCGAACGGCACGATCTGTATCACAGCGACGTTGATGCCGTCGGCATGGTTGCCCAGGTGATTCGCGAACGAAAGCGCCGCGAATTTGACCCCACTGTTACCGTGCTCGAATCGTGCCTTTCGATGCTGCCCAACGATGACAGCGCCGCACAAATGAAACAGAAACTTACCGGCCTGTTGGAGGTGTTCGAAACGGTTGATATCGCGTTTCGATATGCGATGTCGAACGATGAGAGGTTTGCCTACATCATTCGGCACCGCAACGAGATTCGCGAACTGCTCGAGGCGGTGGAAAAGTCGGCCGCCATGCAACCCGAAGGCGCACAGTCGGCGTAAACAGATGAATGACAAAGCCGGTTGTTTATCGTGCGGTGGACATTTCCCGCTGGCTGACGCTTGGCGCGGCCACCGTCCGCAAACTTTCTGCGGTTGAACAGGCTCACGACATTAAGTCGGCGCTTCACGGCGCGTTTGGGGCAGTTCTCGGTCAGGGAAAAGGCGCAATTGCCGACGCGCTGCGCTTGAAAATCGCGACGATGGAGTATCGGCTTTATGAAGATCGGTTTGAGCGCAGCCACGGCGTGCCGCGTTCGGTTTTGTATTCGGAAATTGTTCGCATAGAACCGGCTCGCGGCTGCGACTTTCTGATTCAAACGCGGTCGGGTTCGTTTCAAATCAAACCTTATGCGTGGATCGCAGTTTCCGGCGCGCGCGTGCCGCTCGGCTGGCTTCGCGATGGGATGGAAGTTCCGTTCGAATTGCTGATCGAAGAGATCGAACTCCGCACCCCTCCCTTGCGCTTGCGCGAGGGAGGGGCAGGGGGTGGGAGTGTTTGAAGTTTGTTTTTTTCGAGTGCGCGAAGTTTTGCCCTTGCTTGCGCGGTGGTGGCATTTCACCCCTCCCTTGCGCTTGCGCGAGGGAGGGGCAGGGGGTGGGAGTGTCTGAAGTTT
>JAJPJR010000061.1 GCA_021324165.1 Armatimonadota bacterium | reverse complement strand
GTTCGGCAGGCCGTATCGCGCGCTCACATTCACCATCGCATCTGCGTTGTTGGTTCTGATCGTCGGCGTCGGGTTATATCCTTCGATCGTGCAGTCATACGAAGTCAAGCCGAACGAACTGCTGATGCAGCGGCCTTACATCCTGCATTCGATCAACGCCACGCGGTGGGCATATCGCCTCGACGCCATCGAAGAGCATCCCGTTACGATGCAGGATCGCCCAACCGATCAGGAACTCAAAGACGCTTCCGACACGCTCGAAAACATTCGGCTGTGGGATCCTGAGATTCTGCGCGGCAACACCCAAGTTCAGCAGTCGCTTCGAAACTATTACGTGTTTCAAGATATGGATGTGGATCGCTACTTGATTGACGGCAAGCAGCGGCTCATCATGCTCGGCGCAAGAGACCTGCTTACATCGGGACTTCCCGAACGCACCAGCACTTGGCAGAACGAACGGATGCAATACACGCACGGAAACGGCATCGTCGCTGCCCGCGTAAACGCCGTTACGCCACAAGGCAACCCTGATTTTCTCATGCGCGATGTTCCTCCCACGGGAGTTCCAGAACTTTCCGTAGACGAACCCCGAATCTATTTTTCCGACATGGTAGATTCTGCCGGAAATCCCGACGACCATTATGTGATCGTCCGATCAAAACTGCCCGAATTCGACTTCACCTCTTCAAAACAGGAGATCGAGCATCGTTGGAACGGCAGCAGGGGAATTCCCATTGACAGTTTCTTCACCCGTTTGTTGTTCAGTTTCTTTTTGAGCGATCAAAACATCTTTTTGAATCAATCTCTCACGCCAGAATCGCGCCTGCTGTGGCGAAGAAGCGTGAGAGTCCGTGCCAAAGCGATCTTTCCTTGGGTTGTTTGGGATCCCGATCCTTACATCGCTGTGATTGACCGCCATGCCGTCTGGATCTTAGACGGCTACACGCTCACCGACCAGATTCCTTACAGCGCGATGGAAACGATGCAAGGCGTGGAGTTCAACTACATTCGAAACTCCATAAAAATGACCATTGACGCCTACACCGGCGAATGGAAGGCGTATATCATGGAACCCAACGACCCGATCGTTCGGTGTTACGATTCCATCTATCCGGGCCTTCTCACGCCGGAATCGAAAATGCCCGATTCGCTCCGCCGTCATCTGCGCTATGCCGAGCAGATGTTTCTTGCGCAAAGCCTTCAGCTCGGAAGATATCACCTCACCGATCCCACGCGGTTTTATCGCGCCGACGACGTGTGGGCCATCGCGCAGCAAACCACTGCCGAGGGCGCAGCATCGCAAATGTCTCCTTATTACGTTCAAATGCGGCTGCCCGATGAAAAACGCAGCGCGTTTCTGCTCATTCTTCCGTTCACTCCCGCCGACCGCCCCAACATGATCGGCTGGCTCGCGGCCCATTCCGATCCAGGAGAATACGGCCGCCTCACACTTTATAAGTTTCAAACCGACAAAAACGTCAACGGTCCGGCGCAGCAGGAAGCGAAATTCGACAACGATGTTGAACTCAGCAAGATTCTAACGCTTCTCAACCAGCGCGGAAGCCGAATTCGGCACGGAAATCTTCTTGTGATGCCGATCGGCAAAAGCGTGTTGTATCTGAAAACGCTGTTTTTGGAAGCCGACCGCCCCGGCATTCCCGAAATTCCCGAACTCAAACTGGTCGTGTTGGCGTTCGGCGATCAGATCGCGTTTGCTCCGACGTTCGATGGCGCTCTTGCCAAACTTACCGGCGCCGAACAGCCCGCCGCCGCGCAAACGCCGCCGCCATCGCCGCAGCCTGAACCGAATCAAGGCATTCAAAAAGCGCTCGAAATTCTCAACCGAAGCGAAGCGGCGATGAAGGCTGGAGACTGGGCCGAATACGGCAAAGCCCAAGCCGAACTCAAAGCGCTGCTGATCGAACTCGCCAAAGGCTCGACGAAGCGATGATCGCCGCCGATCGCCTTGCGCTCGAAATTGCGAATCTTCGCATTCCGCGCGGCCCCGTTTTCAAGACCGTTCAACTGGAATGGAACAACGCGCAGATTCAGCACGACCCGTTCCGCATATTGCAAGGCAGCACGGCTTTTGTGAAAATCCAGCTCACTGCCGAATCGCTTCGCCAATATCTTGAGGATGCAAACCCGGCAGGGCTTGGCGCGTTCGAAGTGAAAGCCGAAGATGGAGAACTCACCGTCATCGCCGTCACCCGAGTGCTGGTGCCCATTCAAGTCGGCGCAAAAGGAACCGTTCGGCTCGAACAAGGCCGTCTCGAGTTCGTGCCCGCGCGCGCCGAAATTTCCGGAATGAAGGCGCCCGAAGGAATGGTGCGTGAATACCTTTCCAAAATCAACCCAATCGTAGATCTTGCCAAATACAACTTGGCGGCGCAGAACGTGCACATCGCCATCCAAAACGGCACGATCGCGTTTGAATGCGACCTCGCCCTTTTGCGCGATTTCACACCGGCAGAGTATCCTTCATCAAACAGATGACTTCACGCACAAAAATCCGCGTTGGACACAGCCCCGATGCCGACGACGCGTTTATGTTTTGGGGGCTGGCATCGGGCAGGGTGAGCACAAACTCCGAATTCGAACATATCCTAAGAGATATTCAAACGTTGAACGAATGGGCGATGAACGGTGAGCTCGAAACTACCGCCGTATCCGTCCACACCCTCGCCTACGTCGCCGATCGCTACGCGGTGCTCCGCCACGGCGGAAGTTTCGGAGAAAAATACGGCCCGATGCTCATCGCAAAAGAACCGCTCTCAGTCAGCGATCTCAAAAACAAAACCATCGCCATTCCCGGAAAACTCACAAGCGCCTATCTGCAGCTTTGCCTGATCGTGGACGAGCCGACCGTTCACGTCGTGCCGTTCGATGAGATTCCGCAATCCGTTCTCAGCGGAAAGTTCGATGTCGGTCTGATCATTCACGAAGCGCAGCTGTTGTGGAAAGATCAAGGGCTGCATCTGGTTCTCGATTTCGGAACGTGGTGGCACGAGCAGACCGGCCTGCCCCTGCCGCTCGGCGTTAACGTCGTTCGCAAAGATTTGGGTCAGAACACCATCCAAGAGATCAACCGCGCCATGCGCGAAAGCATTCAAGCCGGTCTCGACCATCGCCGCGAAGCGCTCGAATACGCGATTCAGTTCGGGCGGGGCGTGCCGATAAACACCGCCGACAGTTTCGTCGGAATGTACGTGAACCAGCGCACACTCGACATGGGTGAAGACGGCATCCAAGCGATAAAACTCCTTTTGAAAAAAGGCGCCGAACGCGGAGTCATTCCCCCCGTCGAACCCGAATTCATTTCGGCCTAACCCGTTGCGCTCGTAGGCAGACGCAGCTCGGCAACCACCCATTTAAAACGGCGGCCCAGCGAGAACTTCGCGCCGATCGCGCCCGCCAAACTCGTAACGATTTTTAAACCTAAGTGACTGTCCAACGCCAATTCGAAATCGTCGGGCAGACCGCTTCCCGAATTTGAAACCCAGATCTTCACCTCGTCATCCAGCGCGCGCACCCGAATGCAGATCTCACCTTCTTCAAAGTTTCGAAATCCGTGCTGAACCGCGTTCTGCACCAGTTCATTCAGAATCAACGCGACCTGCGTGGCCTGGGTCATGCCAAGCGGAACATCGTCGCCGCCGATGCTGATCGGCACAAACCGTTTTGGCAGCATCATCGCCATCTGCTGATGGCTCGCCAGCGCCTCGGCTATCGAAATCACACCCACACGGTCAAGATCCTCACGCGAAAGCAAGTCATGAACTCCCGCAATCGCCGTCAGCCGATTCAGCACGTCCGACAGCGCCTCCTCCACCGTTTTGTGCCCGCCGTCGGCCAATTGCAGCCTGAGCAGACTTGCCACCTGCTGCAAACTGTTTTTCATTCTGTGATGCATCTCCTGCATCAACGTGTTGCGGACTTTCAACCTTGCGTGCTCAATCGCGAGCGCGGCCTGCTGCGCAAGCGCCTCGAGCGCGCGCATCTCCAATTTCGAAAACTCGTGCCGATCTTCGGTGTAGCACGTCATCACGCCGATCGGCTCGTCTCCGGCCATCAGCGGCACGCAGGCCATCCCTTTCAAGCCTTGTTCTTCGGCAAGGTCGGCGCCAACGTACTCGGTGTTTTCGGTCACATCCGGCACCGAAAAACTCCGCTTTTCCACCACGGCTCTGCCCGCAAAACTCTCGCCAACATGCAGTCCGCGCTTTCTTCGATAGGCGTAGTTTTGCGACTGCGTCGCCCGCAGCACCAGCTCCTGCCGGGATTCATCCAGCAGTCTCACCGTTACGACTTTGTAATTCAGCCGTTCGGCGGTAAACCCCACAAGCAGCTGAAGAATCTCTTCCAAATACGGCGACTGCACAATCGCGCCGCTTACTTCACTCACCGCTTCGAATTTCGCCGCTTTTGTCACCAGCCGCTCGACTTCCGTCTGCTGTTGAATCGCCCTTGCCACCTGATGCGCAATGCTCGACAAAATGTGCGCCTCACGCCTGGCATACCCATACGGAAGGCGCGTGCGAACGTTCACGACTCCCAGCAAGTCATCTCCTGCAACCAAAGGAACGCAAAGCAGACTTTGAAACGACCGTTCGTTCAGCAAAGGGTGCTCCAAATATCTCGCGTCGTTCCAAGGCTCGCGGTAGATAGCCACCGGCTTTCTATGAAGCGCCGCCCAGCCCGTGAGCCCCGATCCAAGCGTCAACTCGACTTTCTTTTTTGCGTCCGGTTCGTTTGTGTCGGCTTCCAGCCGAAGGGTTCCCTGCTCGGTCATCAGAAAAATCTGCGCCGCGTCGGTGTGCGTAACTCTTCGCGCAATTTCGGCGATGTTTGCGAACTTTTCGCTCGGATCGGCGGCCGTATCGAGCACACGCGAAATCTCTTCAACAGCCGCGAGCGCTGCGGCATGCTCGAACGCATCGTGCAGCCGCTCGTCGAGCATTCGGTGCTTTTTGGTGGGCCACGCGCGCTTGAACTCTCGTGCCATCATTCGATTGCATCATTCTAACCGAACATGCGTTCCAAAAGGTGCACAAAGCACGCGCCCAAATACGCCAGCGTGGACATGTAGCCGAACATAAACAACGGCCACCAAACGCTGTTGGTCTCTCTCTTGGCTATCGCGAGCGTCGAAAAGCATTGCGCGCAAAGCGCAAAAAACACCATCACTCCGACCGCTGTGTACGTCGTCAAGAGCGGCGAACCGTCCGGCCGTTTCGCGGTCATCAGCGCCTTCCGCAAATCCATTGACGCCTCGTCCTGGTTTTTTCCTAAGCTGAAAATGATCCCCAGCGACGGCACGACCACTTCGCGTGCAGGAAACGCCGCCAAAATCGCGGTTGAGATTCGCCAATCGAAACCCGCAGGGCGAAACGCAGGCTCGATGGTTTTGCCGAATCTGCCCAAATACGAATCCTCGATCTGACGCATCTCCACATACGACTCCTCGCTCAGATCGGGCCGGGCCGAAGCAACCGCCCCGCGGAACTCGCTGCGATACTGCTGCACACGTGCATCCGAACGAGGAAAATACAACAGCGCCCAAATGATGATGGACATCGCCACTATCGTCGTTCCCGCGATCGTCACAAACACCTTCCCTCGCAGATACATCGCCAAAAAAACGTCGCGCCACTTGGGCCACTGATACGGCGGCAGCTCCAACAAAAACGGCAGCCGCTTCCCTTTCAAAACGCCTCGGTTCAAAATCCACACCACAGGAATGGCGATCAAAAGACCCAAAAAGTGCATCGCAAACAGCGCAAAACCTGCCCATGCCGGGCCGAACCGCGGCTCGATGAACGCGCCGATCATCAGCAGATAAACCGGAAGCCGCGCGCTGCAGCTCATCAAAGGCGCAACCAAAATCGTTGCAAGCCGGCTGCGCGAATCCGGGATCACCCGCGCCGCCATAATTCCGGGAATCGCGCACGCAAAGCTTGACAAAAGCGGGATGAACGCGCGGCCGTTCAGTCCGCACCACCCCAGCAGCCGATCCATCATAAACGCCGCGCGCGCCAAATACCCGGAGCCTTCCAAAACCGCAATGAAAAAAAACAGAATCACGATCTGCGGCAAAAACACCATCACCGAGCCGATTCCGGCAATCAAGCCGTCCACTACCGCCGATTGCACAACCGGCCACCGGCTGAGCATCGGAGCAACCCAATCTCCCAGTTTTTGAGAACAAAACTGAATCCCGTCCATCGCAGGCTCCGCAAGCGTATAAATGGACTGGAACACCAGATACATGATGCCGACAAAAATCGCAAAACCAAACACACGGTGCGTAAGAATCTGATCCACGCGATCGCTCACGCTCCTCACGCCGCGTCCTCCCGCCGACAAGCATGCACGCGCAACCATAGATGCCCATGCATAACGCTCCGCTGCATCGGCATGCGCGTCTCCCGAAACGACCGCATCGCGGTTTTCGCGCGCCGCAACGATCTCGGCTGCGATTTCTGGGTACGCATCCAAACGCGCCAGCAGCTCATTGCTTGAGCCTGATATCGCGTCGGCGATTTCCGTCTGCCGCACATCCAAACCGATTCGAAGCAGTCTCTCGCGGATGGAAGAAGCGCGGAGCGTAATCGCATCGGGACGAAAACTTGGAATCGTGCTTCTGCGAGGCTGCGAAAGATTCCGATCAATCGCGTCAACCAGATCGCGCACACCGCGCGATTTGTGCGCAACCACGGCCGTTACTTCCACACCCAACAGGTTCGAGAGTCTTGATAAATCAATCCGATCTCCGGCTTTTTCCAAAAAATCGGTCATGGTCATCGCCACCATGAGCGGAATGCCGCGCTCCGCAAGCTGGCTGAGCAGAAAAAGGTTCCGCTCCAGATTCGGCGCATCAACCACGCAAACCACAAGATCGGGCGACGATTCCAAAACGCCCAAAGCCACACGCTCGTCATCCGAAATCGCCTGAAGGCTGTACAGCCCCGGAACGTCAATCACCTCGACGCGCCGCGAACCGATCTTAATTTCTCCGCTGATCCGCTCGACCGTAACACCGGGATAGTTCCCCACCTTCTGCGATGCGCCGGTCAGCGCGTTGAAAAGCGTGGTCTTCCCGGAATTCGGGTTGCCCACGAGCGCCACAGTTCGCTGTTGTTCAACCGACGGCTTCAACTTCCAGGAACTCGGCCTCTTTTCGCCGCAGGCATAATCGGTAGCCCCGAAGCCCGATTTCGATCGGGTCGCCAAGCGGCGCAACTTTCAGCACCTCGAACTCGGTTCCCACCACCAAACCCATCTCCACAAGCCGCCGCGAATGGCTCCCGCTCTGGGTGATGCGGCTCACCCGAGCCTTCATTCCTGCATGCAACGGTGTGGTGGAAAGCGGCGCTGCCATTTGGTTTTTAGACTACCCCAAACTTCATTTTTTGACGTATCAAAACCTAAAGACGACGCTTTCACCCTATAGTTCTCAAGAAGTCAGTTTTTCAACCAAGGTTTTTCAAAATCGCATCCCCTGCCTGCGAAGTGGAGGCAGTCCCGCCCAGGTCGGGCGTTGCAGCACCCTCGCGCAGACTGAGTTCCACGGCGCGTTCGATCCTTTCGGCCTCTGTCGGCATCCCCAGGCTGTACCGAAGCATCATCGCTGCGCTCATCACGGCAGCGATCGGGTTGGCGACCCCCTTGCCCGCGATGTCGGGCGCAGAGCCGTGCGACGGCTCATACATCCCAAACGACCGGCCCTGGTTCGGGGTTGTGAGCGACGCGCTCGGAAGCATCCCGAGCGAGCCGCTGATCTGCGCGGCCTCGTCGCTCAAAATGTCGCCGAACATGTTTTCGGTAAGAATCACGTCGAACTGGCCGGGATCGCGCACCAGCTGCATCGCGCAGTTGTCCACGAGCATGAACTCGAGCGCAACGCTTGGAAAACGGGCCGCCGCATCCGACACGACTTCCCTCCACAGCCGGCTGGTCTCCAAAACGTTCGCCTTGTCCACGCACGTAAGTTTCCGCCTGCGCGTGTGAGAAGCGATTTCGAACCCGACTTCCGCGATCCGCTTTATTTCGGTCCGGCTGTAGACGCAGGTGTCCACTGCGGTCTCGCCGTCGGGAGTGCGGGTGCGCGGCTGACCAAAGTAGATCCCTCCCGTGAGTTCGCGGACGACGATCAGGTCAATCGGTCCGCTCGGCCCCGGCTTCACGGGGCTGCGGTCGGCAAGCGATGCGAACAGCCTGGCAGGGCGCAGGTTCGCAAACAGGTTCAGCTCTTTTCGAAGAGGCAGCAGCGCCCCGACCTCTGGGCGCATCGAGACGGGTTCCAATTTGTCCCATTTCGGCCCGCCGACCGCGCCGAGCAGCACCGCGTCGGACGCTTTGCACAGCGCGAGCGTCTCATCGGGGAGCGGGGTTCCCACGGCATCATAGGCCGCACCTCCCACCAGGGCGTGTTCAAAAACAACGGATGGGCAGACCGCTTCCAGAACTCTCAATGCCTGGGCAATCACTTCCGGGCCGATGCCGTCGCCAGGCAGGACGGCGATTTTGGAGGACATCGCTCGGCATTAAACCCAGAAGGCGGGGCGCAACCCGATTGCCCGTTTGCAAGTAGACTCCGCGCCGGTGATTCGAGCAAGCGACCTGAAGAAGCATTTTCACGATTCCAAACGCGGAGTGGTGCGCGCGGTTGACGGCGTGAGCCTGGAGTGCAATCAGGGCGAAGTGTTCGGCATTCTGGGTGCAAACGGCGCGGGAAAGACCACGCTCCTTCGCATGCTAAGCACAATTTTGAAGCCCACGTCGGGAACGGCCACCATCGCGGGCTGGAGCATCACCGAACAGCCCGACAAAGTTCGAAGCAGCATCGGGTTTATGTCCACAACAACCGGGCTTTATGCGAGATTGACCGCGCGCGAGATGATCTCGTACATCGGGTCGTTATACGGAATGTCGGGCAGAGAGCTCAAAGCCAAAGTTGATGAAGAGATCAGCCTTCTTCAGATTACGGAGTTTCAGGATAGATTGTGCGACAAACTTTCCACAGGGCAGAAGCAGCGGGTGAGCCTTGCGCGCACGGTTCTGCACGATCCTCAAGTGTTGTTTTTCGATGAGCCCACAGCCGGGTTGGATGTGGTTGCGAGCAAAACAATCATGGAGTTCATCGAGCAGAAACGCGATCAGGGAAAGACGATTGTGTTCTCCACGCACATTATGAGCGAAGCCGAGCGGCTGTGCAACCGGATTGCGGTGATTCACAACGGCAAAGTTGCGGCTGTGGGCACATTCGGCGAGCTGCGCGAGATGACGGGCGAAGAAAGGCTGGATCATGTGTTCTTGAAACTGATCGAGCGCGCGGAGGCTGCGGCTTGAAAGGCTGGACCCAGGTTTGGCGCAAAGAGATACGCGAGTTCACGCGCGACCGACGCGTGATGATGAGCGCGGTTTTCGGCCCGCTGTTTATGGAGCTGTTGATTATGATGCTTTTCGGATATATCGGAACGCAGGTTTCGTCCGAAAAAGCGCAGAAGATACTTGTGCAAAACCCGCAGCATGGAGGCAGGGCGCTCGCGGCGCTTCGCAACTCGAAAGACCAGAAGTTTGAAATTGAAAACCTGCCCGAAGGGATGACGCCAGAAGAAGCGCTCAATCAGAAAAAAGGCCGCGCGGTCATCAGTTTTCCCGACGATTTCGACGTGAAATACGGCAACGACTCGCCGCCGGAAGTGAAGGTGTTTGTAGACCCTCACGAAGCCACCGGCGATTTGGCATTCGGCGCGATTGCAAAAGTGCTGGGCGAACAGATCTCTCAATACACCCAACAGTATCTTCAGAGCAAAGCGATTGATTTACGGCGACTTGTTCCGTTCGTTTTCAAAAAGCAGGATATCAAGGCGGCAAAGCCCGTCGGCGGCGATATTTTTGCCAGTTTCCTGCCGTATCTGGTAATTCTGTTTGCGTTTTATGGCGGGTTTTCAATCGTGGGCGATCTGGTGGCCGGAGAAAAGGAGCGCGGTTCGCTGGAAACTCTTCTCATTTCGCCCATTTCGCGCACGGCGATTGCGTTTGGAAAATTTGCGGCGCTTGCCACCGTGAGCCTTACGGGCTGCGTGTCGGCGCTGGTTGGCGTGTTTCTTCCTGGCATTTTGCACTTGCGCGCGACGGAGAAGCTTTTTTCGGGCGGGTTCGCGATTGCGCCGTCTTCGGTGTTTGCGTTGATCATCACAGTGCTGCCTTTGGTTGTGTTCTTTTCCGGATGTCTTCTGGCCGTTTCGTGCTATGCGCGCACCCAGCGCGAAGTGCAAGGCTACTTATCGTTGATGAGTTTCGTCGTGCTGATCCCCGCAGTTTTCAGCCAGGTTATCGGACTTACGGATTTGGGAAGTTCGCGTTGGATTTCGTTCGTGCCGATTCTGAACAGCGCGCGCGTGATTCGTGAGGCGCTGTTGAACAAAGTGGACTGGACGAACCTGGCAATCACCGGCTCGCTCGGAATCTTTTTGGCCGCAGTCAGCCTGTATCTGGCGGTGCGGATGTTCCAAAAAGAGTCGGTGCTGCTCAGGGTTTAGCCCGAACTCGTCATGCTCTTCAGAATCGAGTTCAGCTGATTCATCTGGCTTTGGAGCGCCGAGATTGCGGCTTCCATCGCCGAGAACTTGGTGCGGAGCATGTCTTCTTTCGCTGCGGCTCGATCGTTGATCTGCGAAATGCTGTCGTCAATGTTGTTCATCTGCGCCTGCAGCGAGTTCATGCTCGCAGACAAAACGCCGCTTGTGAAATCCAACGCACCTGCAAGAACGTTGCTCGTAACCGACGCCGCGCCGCGCGTAAAGATCATCGTTCCCAAGTTTCCGGTTTGTGTGCCGGTGATCTGAATCTGCAGCCCCTCGGTGTTTGCGTTGCCGGCGTTGCCCGTAAGAAACTGGCCTGAGCCCGTGGCCGGTTCTCCGTTTATCGTTCCTGCGACATCCAAACCGGTGCCCGCGAGAATCGTTGTGCCGATGCCGCTGTTGTCCGAACCCGCCGCGGTATCCGAAACAACCGTGAACGATCCGGGCGTTCCGTATCGCTTGGACGTGAGAACCAGATGATCGCTGCCGTCTTTGCTCGCCGTGAGCAGATCCTTCAGCCGCCCGTCGCTGTTGATCTGAGAAATCAGCTGATCGAGTGTGGTTCCGGCGGCGACCGTCAAATTGTAACTGGTGTTTCCAAGGAGCGCTCCGCCGAACGTCAACGTTTCTTGTGCCGCTTCGCCGCTGGTCATCGAGGTTCCTGCCGAGGCTGTTCCCTGCGTCGCCGCCTGCGTAATGTCAATCACATAACCGATTGAGCCGCTGCCTTTGGTTTTGGCGGTGGCCGATACGAACCGCACGTCCGTGTTAGCGATCGTGCCCGTATCCCGGAACAGCGCGTCAACATTTGCGAGGTTGGTGTTCAGTGCGCTTTCGACTTTCGATGCGTCAACCGTCATTTTGCCGTTCGAATCGAAATCAATGCCGATGGCCAACAGGTTTTTGTAATCTCCGCTGAGCCCGTTCGGGCTGTTTGTGAGCGTGTTGAAAAGCGTTGCTTGAAGGTTTTGAATCGCCGAATCGCCGAACAACGGTCCGGTGGCGAGCGTGTCCGAATTGAACGACGCTTGAACGTTCAAGAAATCAACGATGTTATTGTAAGCCGATGCTAGCGCTTCGATTTTCTGCCTGATTCCGGCGGCGTCGCGCGAAATTGTAACCGTGGATTCAACGGGAGTAGTATCATCGGCCTGCAGCAGCGTGAGGGTTACGCTGGGAACGATGTCGGTAACGGTGTTCGAACCGCTGGTGAAGTCAATTCCGTCAATGCTGAACGCGGCATCCTGCGCGGCGAGGATCTCGTTTCCGGAAAGCAGACCGAGCGTGCTGAGAACGTTTCCCGACGTATCGCTGCGCGTGATGGCATGTGCGGTGCCTGTCTCGTTGGCGGTGAGCGTCATGTAAACGTTGTTCGCTCCGCCGTTGATCAGCGATGCGGTTACTCCTGCGTTTGCCGCATTGATTTTTGCCGCAACTGCCGAAAGCGAATCAGCGGCTTCGATCACGATATCCGTGCCGTTGATGTTGATCGTTCCCGAAAGGTTCAGCGCGCTGGTCGAATCGGTTTGTGCGTTCGTGCGGATTTTGTGCGCTTGCGCAAGCTTCGAAACCGCGATGTTATAAACGCCTGCCTGGGCGTCGCTTGTCGCCGAAACCGCAACCGCATCGCTGTTGCTGCTTACTGCTTTCGCCAAACGGAACGACGAACTGGACGTCAGGTCGTCAACGGCGTTTTTGAGCGTTTGGGCCAGATCACGATACTGCTGTGTGGCGTTGAACTGCAGCTGGAGCAGGCCTTTTTGACTTGCCAGCGCGGTGATCGGCTGTTTTTCGATGGCGATCAGCTGCGCAATGATTGACTCGGTGTCAATTCCCGAGCTCAGGCCCGAAAAGTGAATACCCGACGAAGAACCAATAGAACTCATATCCGCTCCTTTTCGGATTATCGGCTCGGCGCACCGGCGTCTTGCGCCTGGTAGTAAACTTAGGGGCGTGAACCCGCACTTGATCGTGGCGTTGGACACTGGCAGCCTTGCCGAGGCTAAAGCAACGGTTGAGAGATTGAGTGGGCACGCGTCAGCGTTCAAGGTCGGCCACGGCTTGGTGCTTCCTCACGGTTTGGGCGTGGTGGATGAGCTGCGCGGCGCCGGCGCCAAAAAGATTTTCCTCGACCTGAAGTTTCACGACATCCCGAACTCAGTGGCGATCGCCGTGCACGAAGCCGCAAAACGGGGCGTGTGGATGATGACCCTGCACGCAGCAGGTGGGTCTGCCATGATGGCGGCGGCGGTGGAGGCTGCGGGTTCGGCGGCTGACGGCGTTCCGCCTCTCTTGGTGGCGGTTACTGTGCTCACCAGCATTGACGAACCGACGCTGGCTGATGAGTTGGGGGTCGCTCGCAAGTTGTCCGATCAGGTGGAACAGACGGCGCGGCTCGCAATCTCCTCTGGAGTTGACGGCGTTGTCTGTTCGGGCTTCGAGGTTGCCCGGCTTCGGCAGGCGCTTGGAGATCAGCCTATCTTGGTGGTGCCCGGAATCAGGCAGCAGTCCGCGGCTTCTCAAGATCAGCGGCGTGTGGTTACCGCAAGCGAAGCGATCGCGCGCGGTGCGAGTTATGTGGTCGTGGGAAGGGCGCTCACCGCTTCGGATAATCCTGAAAAAGCGCTGGCAGGCCTTGGACTTTGAGCGCTTCCCGGTCGCGCTTGCTGAATGGTTTCGCGCGAACGCAAGGCCGCTGCCGTGGCGCGCAACCAAAGACCCTTATCGGATTCTGATCTCCGAGCTGATGCTTCAACAGACGCAGGTATCGGTTGTCGAGCCGTACTATCGCAAGTTCATAAGAAGGTTTCCCAATTTGAAAGCGATTGCACGCGCTACGGAATCCGAACTGCTGGCAGCGTGGAGCGGGCTCGGATACTACCGACGCGCAAAGTCGCTGCATCGTTTGGCGCGGCTCGTCACCACGCTTCCCCGCTCGCGCGACGAGCTGATCCGCCTGCCGGGGATTGGTGCGTACACCGCGGGCGCAGTCGCCTCGATTGCGTTTGGCGAAAACAGTCCTGCCATTGATGCGAACGCGCACAGAGTTTTGTGCCGGCTGTTTGCGAAGCATCTGACCTTCCGAGAATGCGAAGAGCACTGCCGCAGGCTGATGCAAAACGCCGATCCAGGCGAGTTTAACCAGGCGCTGATGGAACTCGGCGCGACGGTGTGCACATCTAAGGCGCCGAAATGCGAAGCGTGCCCCGTCGCATCGTTCTGCAACGCCGGACGCAAAGGCAGCGCGCAGAAGTTTCCGCACAAAACAAAGCCGCTCAAATCGGTTCGCTTTGAAGAGGTTTGTGCGGCCCCAGTTGCAGGTTCGCGCATCGGGCTGCGCAAAGCCGAAGGCGACTGGTGGAACGGAATGTGGGCTTTTCCAACAGTCAGAATCGCTTCAGGTCTCAACCCACTCACGGCGGCGCGGAAAGAGTTTGGGAGCGCACTGGTTCCGATGCAGCCGTTGATCTATCATGTAACGCGGCATCGAGTTACGCTGCACCCTTTTTTGGCGCGGAGGCGGACGAAGAATCTTCGATGGTTCACCTTTGAGCAGGCGAACGAACTTGCGATGCCATCCGCGCATCGGAAAGTTCTTCGGCAGGTTTCGGTACTCTTGAGGCGATGCGCGAAATCGAACCGCTGACGATCTGGATTGCCGCCGCGGCGGTCGGCATAGCGTGCGTTTTTGCGCTCACGTTTTATGCGCTCCGCCAAACGCAAAACGCCAAGAAATCTGGGTTGATCGCGCTCGGCCTCGTCCTGGTTTCCGCCGCGTTTTTTCTGATTGACGGGGGACTCGGCCTCGGCAAAATGAGTTCGTTTTTCATCGGTGTGGCTGTTGCGCTGATCGCCGGGACGTTAGTCGGCCGATTTTTGCGCCGCATTTAGAAGCCGCTCGATCAGCCTGCCGCAGCCGAACCTCACCGGGTCGGTCACCGGCAGCCCTGTTTCCATTTCGCACGCATCGCACGCTTTGCGCGCTTCGCTGTCTTCGAGGTGCGACGTGTTCAACGCAACGCCGAGCGTAACCGGACGGATAAACGTTCCACAGCATGATGCGAGCGATTCGTACAACTCGATCAGTTCTTTCAAATTCGGAATCGCTGCCCACGGCTGCATCCGGATCGCGGTCTGCCCAGCCCGGTGACACATCAGAAGATGCGTGGGCATCGAGCCGCGCATCAAGGCTAAGTTCGCCGACGCAGCGGGATGACAAAGTGCGCCTTGACCCTCGATCAGCAGCACGTCGTTCTGTCCGCTCGCGTTCAGCAGTTCCCTTTCGACCGCTCCGGCGGCATAGTCCACTCGAACGGCATCAAGTGGAACGCCTTT
>JAJPJR010000009.1 GCA_021324165.1 Armatimonadota bacterium | reverse complement strand
TTGTCCGGTGCTGTAACCGATGATATCGAACTGATTCCAGATGCTGTCGGAATAGATTCTGATTTCACCAATCGGACGATCGCGGCCAAGATCAAGTTCGATCCATTCCGGATTGGCGCTGAACGTTGTTGTGCGATCTCCATCTAACAGCTTGGCGAGTTCAGATGGCGGGCTGTTTGCGCTGTCAATCGCGATTTTCTTGAGCGCGAAGTTGCCGGGCTTCAACGCCGTGTGCACTGCGTTGAACGTAAGATCGAGAACCACGGCGCGCCTGCCTTCGCGCGAAGCGGCATCCAACACGCGCCATTCGTTCAGAAACGCGAAAGCCGATGCGCCGGCAAAATCCAACCGCACGACATATAAGCCCAGCACGTTGGGCGATGAAGGCGCGCCGAACGGCCCTGACTGTTTGTTGGGAATCAGCGCCGATCCGCCGGTATAGGGCAGTTCAAAACTGTTGGCGGCATCAACGGCGCCGTTACGAACCGAAAAGAACGTGAGTTTGGCTTCTGGAATGGAAACGCCGTTCGCGTCAACCGGGCGCAGAAGAACCAGAGGCGGAAGCACCGGCGGAGGCGGCGCAGCCGCGCCGATGAGCGAATCAATCCGCGCAACGTCGGTGAGCGAATAAAGATCTGTTGGCGAGAACAGCCCGCTTTGAAACGTGGGATCATCGGCAGCGGCTGGAGGCAGAGAAAGCTGCCCAGGAACGAGCATCTCGTTTCGCGTATCGCCGAACCCCATCACTCCCGCAAAAGGATCCGATCCGCGGGGAAACCGCACCGCGTCGAACTGATCTTTTGTGCCCGAAATCAAATCGCCTGCGAACGTTTCGGAACGAAAGCCGCCAAACTGAGCCGTGAGCGATGCGATCATCGCGCGGTTCACTGCGCCGATCACGATGGGCGATGACAGCGCGAAAGAAGTTCCTTGATTGCAAAGATTCACACGCTCGCGCGATCCGTCGCGCGCGATGCTGAATCTGCTGTGCGCCAAAAACGTTTCGTTCCAAGTTTCAAACTGGATTTGCGCGTACTCCTCTACACTCAGGCCTCCGTTTTCGCACTGCGCCGCTGCTTCAGGCGAGGTGGTGATTTTGCACTCGCGTCCTCCAACGTAAAAGGGCAGCGCATCGTTCCAGCTCCTGGCATCTTTTGCTTTTGGAACGATTTCGCACACCAGCCGTTCCGATCGGTGGTCGTTCGTTGCAGCGCGCCGCGTGAACACAAACCGTGTCGCGCGCGATTCGCCTGGCGCGAGGCCGCTCGATTCGGACGCGCGGGCGATCGGCGATCCGTCGCTGAAAAGCGCAACGTCGTAAGCGCCTGAACGGACGGTTCCAACGTTTTTGACGGTCACCACCAAACTCGATCCGCCGTTCATCTGCGCAGACGCGGCGCAAAGGTCGGCGCCTTGGGGCCGCGGAGAATCTTCGAACTGCACATGCAGCGTGGGCCTGCCCGAAATGGATTCGGAAGAGTCGAGCACGGCAGAACCGTCGAAACGAAGCATCCAACCGAAATCGCTTTCGGGATGATCGAGCATCCGCTGGAGATCGCGCTCCAAGCCTGTGAGTGTGACGGTTTCTGAGTTGGCGGCTAATTCGGCCGCGCAGGTCGGCTGCGGATCGAAACTGTCATCGCCTCCTGACCATTTGATTGCGTCGCCCTTCTTTTTGAAAATCTGAAAACTCCAGGTGGTCGAAAACGGATCGGGAGAGGCGGTGTCGTTTCCGCTTCCGGGACCTTCGGTCCACGGCTTGGTCATTCGGTGCAGCACGACTCTGCCCGCCTTAGGCGCCTGCACTACCGTGAAGGTGAGCGATGCCGAGAGGATTCTTTTGTCGAAACCTATCGCCCGGCGCAAATCGCCGAAGCGAATCAGAGATCGTTCAGTCGGGCTGATCGAGATCGCGGCGGCGTTTCCAAACGAACCGTTCGGTTTGGCGCGATCGAGCGTTGTATCTTCGCACGCGTAATACCGTGTGCCGGGATCGCCGGGCAGGGTGCATCCTCGATACAACTCGAGAGAATGTTGAGTTAGAAGCGGAAGGGCGAACAAAACGGTCATTGAATCTGCCCATTCTGAACCGAATCGGCCTGTTTGTGCTACCGCGTTTTGGAATAGATGATTTCGGCGGCCTTTTTGAGCGCTTCGTCGTGCTCCCGGTCGTCGAGGGCGGTGCCGGGCTTGCGGGAGGCTTTCACGTCGGGTTCGATGCCGCCCGAGAGCATTTTGCCCTCATCGTCCACCACGCGGTCAACCGATTCGCCCAGGGGCAGGAAGTATCTGCCGATGGTGATTTTGGCTTGCGAACCGTCGCGCAGCGGAAAGGTTTGCTGCACTCTTCCTTTTCCGAACGTTCGTTCGCCCACGATGGTGGCGAGTTTATAGTCTTTCATGGCACCGGCAAAAATTTCTGCTGCCGAAGCGGTTTCTCCATCTACAAGAAGCACGATCGGGATGCCTTGCGTGGTGAGATATCCGGTTGGCGACACATACGATTCAACGAATCCCGCTCGGTTTTTCATCGAGGTGATGAGTTTGCCTTCGATGAACCGAGCCGACAAATCTACCGCCGCCTGCATGATGCCTCCTCCGTTTCCGCGAAGATCAATGATCAGCCCCTTAATTCCGAGTTCCTTCAAAGTTTGGAACTCACCGTCATACTGTGAAGCGATGGTGGTCGTGAACTTTCGAAGTTCGACGTAGCCGATTTGGGGCTTGCCTTTGGTGTAACTGGTTTTTAGAATTGAACCGTAAACATCTTGAATGGTGGCAAGCGCGCGCGTGAGAAAATACTCTTTGGTCTGTTTGGTTCTTTCGCGATACACCACCAAGTGCACGGTGGTTCCTGGCTCGCCTCGGATTGTTGAAACCACTTTGTTCAGGTTGTCGCCGGCTGCGGATTTGCCGTTGACTTTCAAAATGATGTCTTCGGGTTGAATGCCTGCTTGCGCGGCCGGCCCGTTTTTGAAAACGTGCTTGACGCGAGGTCCCATCGGGTCGGGCGCGAGTTCGGCGCCGATTCCGCCGCTTCCAACGAACGTTCCGGTGCTGGATTCTCGAAACCGATCGGCCTGTTCCGGGCGCATCAGCATGGTGTAAGGATCTTTGAGGGCCTGCATCATTCCGTCGGTGGCTGCATAGGTGAGCTGCTGCCGATCGGGCGATCCGTAAAACTTTTCGTCAATGTTGCCGAGGGCTTGCAGAAAAGCGAACGATGCCGAACTGTTTTCGGACGACGGCTTGCGAAGTCCAAGAGCGGCGGGCACAGTGGAAAGCTGCGGCAGACGGCCCTGCATCAGATCCGTCCAGCCGTAACCAAATACCGATCCGATCAAAACTGCGATGAGAACAAGGGCGGTGCGCTTTGATTTTGTCATCCGATTGCGGCCTCGTCTTGGCTAATGCGCGGGGAAAACTCAAAAGCGGTTTTCTGGTCGGCTGCCTGCACAAGCGGTTTTCCGTGCAGATCGAAAAAGTGCGCCGAGGTGAGCGTGTAGCCTGTTCCGTCTTTCAGATCGAACCGTTCAAGTGCAACGCCCATGCCGAACGTCGGCCCGCCTTCGAGTTTGGCTTTGGCGCGGTCGCGCAGGGCGGCTGCAAACAGTTCGGCTTCGCGCGCGGTGCCCGAATCAACGATGAGCGTGATCTCGCGCGGCTGGTTGGTTCCCCGGTCGAGTTTCATCGGGATGAGTTCACCGTTGGGTTCTTTTTGATACTTTGCGAATTCGCCCGCTGGAATGAGCAGCGATAAACACTGTTTCACCTCGTTCAGATAGCCGCCCGGATTGCAGCGGATATCAATCACGAGTTTGCGTTTGTTTTGAATGGCGGCGGCGAGTTGATTCGCGCAGCCTTGTCCGAACGCGCGGATTCTTATCGTGCCGTTTGATTCGGCAACCAGTTGCGCGTTGGGTTGTTTGGGCTTGCAAACCACGTCAATAAGTTTTCCGTTTCGCAAGATCGTGATTGCGACGGGCTGACCGGAATCCGTCAGCAGTTTTTCAATGGCGTCTCCAGCAGGAATGGAGGTCTGAAGCCGGTCGTAAAACTTGTTTATCTGCTCGCGAAACTGATCAACCGAGAGCCTTTGCTCTGCATAATCGCGTTGAATCGCCATCCATTCCCGCATCAGTTCTTGGCACACGATCCAGCGTCCCTCGATTTTGACGATCTCGTCTTTGGGCAGAACGCCTGCATCTTTTGCGCTGCCGCCATCCAGCACCGAAACCACAATGAGTTTTGTGAGCATCGCCTGCGAACTCGGCAGTTGGGCAAGTTCAAGATCAACTCCGATGCCGGGCGCGCCCCCCTGAAGAATCTTTTCGCAGCCGCTCCACGCTTTTTCATAATAAAACTGGCTTCCAGGATCCTGCAGCGCCGCCAGCATCTCATCGAGCGCTCCGTGGGCAAGCGCCGTGTGATCGTTCACATCTTTGAAAAACTTTTCGGTTAGAAGTCCCTCGACGTAGCTGAAATACGCGCCTGGCTCGATTCCCGAATCCAAAAGGGTGAGCGACTTGGGAACGCGCGGATCGGATTCGGCGAGCGCGCCCATCGGCACAATCGAAGACGCCGTGCGCTCATATTTTGCGCGAAGCAGCGTTCCACCCGCCGCGCCAAACGCGATTCCCAAAACGCAAAGGATGCTTGTGAGCGCGGATGATGTCTTCATACTGTCTGCGCCTCGGCATCGAGTTCTGAAATCTTTTCCACCCTGCGGAGGTGCCGCGGCTCTTGGCTCGGAGCGGTGTGCAAAAACGTTTCCAGACATGCGATCGCGGTATCCGGATCAATGAGCCGTGCGCCCAGGCACAAAATGTTTGCGTGATTATGTTCCCGGCTCAGGCGCGCGGATTCGACATTCCAACACGGCGCCGCCCGGACACCTTTGATTTTGTTGGCGGCAATCGCCATTCCGATTCCCGTGCCGCAGATCAGAACGCCGAGCGCATCTGGGTTCGCTGCAACGCGGCGTCCCACTTCCGCGGCGGCATCGGGATAGTCGTAGGCGGTTTCGCCGGTCGCGCCGAATTCGGCCACCGCATAGCCGCGCGCGATCAGCCAGTCGGCGAGTATCCGCCGCAATGCAAAGCCGGCGTGATCAGCGCCTAATAAAATGGTCATGTGCCAATCTCCTTTGCGCGCTTTCTGATTTCCGGGCTTCGGTGGCTGAGCAATCGTTGCAACAACACGGCGGGTGGCTTAAGTTTCCCTGATCGCGCCGCATCGAGCAACGGTAAAAGCACCTGCTCGTACTGTTCCGATTCGAGCGCGGCAACCTGCTGCCAATCGTGCCCGCCCGGCATCGCCAACAGCGACTTCAGCGCGGCGGCACGAACGTCGGGCACAGGATCGCGAAGCAGTTCCGTTAACATCGAAACGTGGTAAGGCTTCGGATCGTTCCCCAACTGTTCGGCGATGATGATACGGATTTCGGGGTCGGCTTCCTTCAAACCACTGTAGCCGTGCGAACGAACCACCGGATCGGCAGAGCGCGTGAGGGCAGCGTAGTCGTATGCGCGCACAACATCTGAAAGATCGTTGATGCTTCCCCACTCCATTCTCCGCCTTACTAAATCAACGCTCACGTCGGCAGACATCCCGACCGCCATCCGCACGTGCGGATCAACTTCAAACAGAAACGTCATCTGATCGAGTTTTGCCGATTCGAAAGGCATCGCTCCCAGCGATGCGGCTCCCTGCGCGCGGGTGATCCATGAGCTGCACGTGATCGCGGTCGTAACTTCGCGCACCAGTTTTTCATCGTTTTTGCTGCCCATCTGTTTGATCGCTTCTTGAATGCCCTGCTCGTCTCGTCTTCCTGATTTCGGAATCTGTGCTATCGTCTGCCAGCCTTCCGGCGTGTCTTGAAACGCAAGCGCCCTCACCATATACGCCATCACGGTTTGATCGGATTCGGTTTTGACGATCGTGTTAAGGGTCGCGGCGGCTTGGGCGTCTTTCACTCTTGTAAACGCGTTTGCGGCGTTCAGCCTGACCGCGGGCGATTTATCGCCGAGAAGGGATCGCACGGCTTGAATCTGACTTGGGTCGGCGCTGGTTGTGAGTTGGGCGGCGGCAAGCGCGCGCGCTTCGGGGTTCGGCGAAGCCGGGTCGGGTGAGACGTTGATTTCCGAATCTGGATCGTCCTGCACGCTTCCTGAAGCGGGATCGGCGCGGCGAGAGATTCTAAAATCGTCAATGAAATGAACCATCTGGTTGCCGTCGCGGTTCTGATTGCTGCAAAACGTGCGGCTGTCGCCAAATCCGATGTCCACAACATTGTGAGGCCCATTTCCAAAAGCGGCATTCAGCGCGGCGTTGAGATCATAAACCACGTGCTGCCATTCACCATTGGGAATAAACTTCGCGCGGCGAAGCTCCACGCTTTGGCCCCACTGCTCTTTGTAGGCGCCGGTGAGCATCACAACGGCGCGCTTCCCCGTATCGAGCGTGATGCACAAACTCAGGTTGTGCTTTGCGTTGGTTTTCAACCAGAAGTCGAGGTATGGGTATGAGGCTGTGTCGTAGCCCAGATTGTCGGCGGATAGTTTGCCGTCCGAATCGCGCATTCCAAACACGTTGACGCGGCCCCAGCGCGTTCCACCCGCATCGGCGATCTGCAGACAGCTGCCGGTGTGCCCTCCGGGTGCGGTGGAAACTTTCCACGATCCGTTGTCTTCGCGCGGTGCGCCCCAGTTTCCGATTCCGGTTTCAAAGTCGTCGTTTTGAATCGCCTCGCGGGTGTCTCGCATCAGCGTGAGCCGCGCGGTTGGGTGATCGCCGCTCCAGCCTTGAATGCCAGCCGACAGCGCGATCTGGTACGGGCCGTCGGGCGCCGAGTTCGGTACGGTGATCTCGGCTTCGATCCGCTGCGTTTGATACGGCGCAAGCGTCAGCTGTTCGGGAAGTCCGCTCACGCTCCACCCCGAAGGCAGCGAAAGCGACAAGGTTGGATTCGCGGGCCGGTAGTCCGACCGGACGATGATCGCGATCTTCGCCGAATCGGAGGAGATTCTGCGCGTGCCCACGGGTTCGAGCGAAATGGAAACGGGTGGAGATCGGCGGATGACGAACGGCCTTTCCGACCGCGACCCATCGGGAAGCATGGTGGTGAGCCGCAGAACGTTTTGATCGGGCGGCGCGGCGAGCGCACCGGAATCTTGCATCTGCACCGCCTCGCCGCTGAGCGTTGAAACGGTGAACCGGACGACTGCGTTGCCGGAAGCGCGGAAGCTTGCTAAGGCGCCTCGATCGCTGACAGCGGATTTCACCGCACCCGAACCCAGCGACAAAAGGTTGAGTTCGCTCCTGGTGTCGTTGGTATGAGGAACATCGCAAACCACCACAAGTTTCGAATCTTTCGAAAGATAACCCAACAGTTCGGGCGATCCGCCTTCAAGATTCTCGAGCACGAACGGCGCGGAGTCCCACTTGACGAACAGCAGATCGCGCGAACCGTATTGAATGCGCGCCATCGCCTCGGTTGTGAAATTCAGTTCATTGTTCAGTTCAGAATCGTTTGGATCAATCGCCTGAACGAACGGCCCTTGCGCGCTGCCTCCTTGAGAAGAAAAAAGGAGAGCGGGACCTGATGCCTGCACCTGAAACGTGCCGCCGACGCGCGATGCGAGATCGTTCTCGGTAAGGTACGGCAGTTTCGCCCACGGGTCATCTTTCACTTCGTCCCACCGATGCAACGTGCCGTCGAACTTGTGCGTCTGCGATATCGCCGCGGCGTAATCGGGATCGGTGCGGTTTTTGAGTTTTTCCCACATGTGTTGCGAAATCAGCATCGTCATATAATCGCGCATCCAGCAGAACCATCCGGTGTAGCCCATTTCGTTTTCGTTTCGGCCGTTCTTCTCGGCGCCGTGAAGATCGGGGAGCGCGGCCTCTTCCGATCCTCCATAGCCCCATTCGGCGCACGTCTGTTCAATCTGGTGCAGAAACTCGTGCAGCATCGCTTCGGTGTGCCCGATGCGCGCGTCGTGTTCGCGTCCGTTCGAAAGAATCACATAAGAAGCGGGTGCGTGATTGAGTCTCCCCGCGGTGCCTCCGAAACTAAACGCGTTCGTGTTGCCCGGATGAAACATGTAGATGACGCTGTCGTAATCGCCGCGATTGAACCTGCCTCGAAGATAATCTCTGCCCGCATCCCGCGGGTCGAAAGTCCAAGTTTCGTCGGCGGAATAATCGCCCGTGATCGGCTCTTCCTCCATGCTGAAAACCAGTTCGGCCTTGACCGCCCCCTGCGAGAACGCTTCGAGCATGGCGCCGAACCGAGCGAACGTTTCAAGGCAGAACTTCTCTTCCGGATCGCTGATGTACGCGCGCTGCGTTTCAAGAACTCCCGAACCGTTGCGATAAAGCACGTTGGTTCTTCGGAAAATCACGCACTTGATTTTCCAAACGTTTGACTTCCCCGCTGCGATCCGTTTTTGCGCTTCCGAATACATCTGTTTGAATTCCGACCAACCGCCTTCGGCTTTGAAAGCGCGTCCGATGTTTCCGTACTTGTTGATCGCGATCTTCCAATCGTTCCATGGCACAAAAGGCGCGTCGGCATCAATCTTCGTGAACGAATCTGTGGGGAATTTTATCGGCACCTTCACCGCGGGCTTCACGCGTGAATCGGGGTCGGTTTGTCCATATGCCGTAATTTCGCCGATCGTTTCCCAGTTTGTTTGCGGAACGCGCGCAAACATCGCCGAATGGATCAAGGCGGCACACAAAAAATACATACTCCCTCCCTACAATCTGGTTTCGAACAGCCTGATGTCGCCTTCTGTTGCGGCGTGTCCATCTCCGCGCGTGAATTCCAGCGATTTCACCGCTCCGAGCGAATCCAGATCTTCAGGAAACCGCTCGATCATCTTCAGCACCACTTCCCTAATCCGCTTGGAGTTTTTCTCGAACACTTCGAGCACCGATGCGGCTGTAACGGGCTCGACGTCGCCTTGAAGTCCCGCATCGTAGTCGGTTGCAAGCGCGATGCACACAACCGCCATGCCCAACTCGCGGCAGAGCATCGCTTCGGGATATTGGGTCATGTTGATCACATCCCATCCCATTTGGGTGAACCATTTGCTTTCGGCTTTTGTGCTGAAGCGCGGGCCCTGAATCACGACGATCGTTCCGCCGTCGTGAAGCGGGATGTTCTGTTCTGCAATCACTTCGCACGCGATTTTTCGCAGCACAGGGTCATACGTTTCGGCAGGGCTGGTGTGCGTTACGATCGGCCCGTCATAAAACGTGTCTTTCCGGGCCGACGTGCGATCAACGAACTGATCAACTACAACGAAGTCGCCCGGCGCGATCTTGGCTTGCAAAGAGCCGCATGCGCACGGACTGACTACGGCTTTCACCCCCAACGACTTCAGCGCCCAAACGTTTGCTCGGTAGTTGATCATGTGCGGCGGAATCGTGTGCCGCTTTCCGTGCCTCGGCAGAAACGCCACTCGGCGCGAGCCCACAGTTCCAACCGCGATCCCATCGGACGGCGGGCCGTACGGTGTGTCCACCTTCAGCTCGCGCACGTCTTGGAGCAGAGAGTAAAACCCCGATCCGCCGAATACGCCGATTTCTGCAGACCGGTTCATGGCGTGTGACTCGTCCTCATCAGCTCTTGGTGTACGGCCCGAATCAGGTCTTTGAGTTTGGCTCCTGCGCGCAGAAGATGGTTTTCATTCACTCCGATCACCGCGCCGTTTTTTGCAGCCTTCGTGGCGGCAAACGCCGGCGAATGAAGATACCGATCAGGCATGCCGGGAACGATGATCGCATCAGGATTCCACTGCACGATCTGCTCCGGATTTACGGGAACGAATTTGTCGGCTTCCGGGCCCACCGGCTCGCCGCCCGCGACGCGCACCACGTCGGCTTGGTAGCTGCTCAGGCCGGCAGCCATCGGCCGGTCGGCATCCATCGCGATCAACACTTTGGGTTTGGGCACAATCGGGTCGGTTTCGCCCAGGTGCATCGCGGTTTTGGCTTCGTCCACCACATCGCTCGCCTGCTTTTGCGTCAACAGTTTGTTGCCGATCGTTTCAACGGCGGCGATCCAATCTTTCACCGAGTTGATCTTCAGAACCAGCACCTCGATGTTTGCCCGCTTGAACTGCTCCAAATAGGTGGGATTGATCATGTTCTGATCCACGATGATCAGATCGGGCTGCAGCCTGATGATCTTATCTATATCGGGATTCGGGTTGGCGACGATCGGAGTTGCGCGCAGAGATGGCGTGTCGGGATAGTCGCAGCGCGAAGTGCGGCCAACAAGCTTGTGGTCGGCGTTCACCAGCGTGATCAGCTCCGTAACATTCGGGCTGAGGGAGATCACGCGTCCATAAACCAGATCGGGGAGCTCGCCTCCATAAGGTTTGGCAGGGGCTTTCGCGCAGCCCGCCAAAAAAACAACGGCTGCCGCGATTCCGGCAGCGACCCAACGAATCATAGCGTGATTTTGGCACGGCCACCCCGATGGATGCGATCCACCCACACCTTGGGTACATAATCATATGCAACTATCAACGGGCCGGGCCGGGAGAGGGCGCATGCGGCCCAGTGGGGGTAAACATGATCGGAATCCTTGCACCAAACGTGTTCGCCGCCGTCGCAATCGCGGCTGCAGGAAGAATTTACAACGACAACCCGCCTCCAAAAGGGTACAAGTTGTTCGTATCGCTGCCGAGGTCGAACCCCGAACAGCAAGCAAGGGAGTTTCGGTGCGGCTCCGACGGAGCGTTCACACTCGACGGCATCACTCCGGGCTCGTATCAGTTGCGGATCGTTTCGGGAAGAAACCTGGCGCTGGTGATCCCAGAGGTCCTGCTCGACGACCAGCCCCCCGAGCTTGAGCTCTATTGGCCGAACGAGACCGATCCTCAGAAGCGGGCAGACTCCGCGTCGCAGTTGTTCGCGGCGGGAAAGGCCGCACTCGACCAAGGTGACTTCCAAGCGGCGGTTGATCGGTTTATGCAGGCGATAAAAACCGACTGCGCTTCCGCTCCCCTGTGGGCTGCGAAATCGCTCGCCGAAGCCGGGCTGAAGCGTTATGACGACGCGGTGCGTTCGGGAATGATGGCGATCCGGTTTTCCCCACGAACCGACGTGTATTGGAACAATCTGGGCGGCGTTTTTTACCGGATGGGCAGGTACTCCGAAGCCGTCCGCAGATATGAGCGCGCTGCCGAACTGAATCCCGACGGCGCGGGAATCTATATGGCCAATGCGGGAGCGGCGTATGTGGCAGCAGGCAGCGACGAGGCCGCCGCGAACGCCTACGCGAAATCGGTGGCAGCGCAATCGCCGCCGCCCGGCACTTGGTACCACTACGCCGAATGTCTATATCGCCTGAACCGGATGGCAGAAGCCAAGGCGGCGTTTCAGCGGTACGTGGCGGCGGAGCCGAACGGCGCGTATATCGAGAACGCCAACCGCCGCATCTCCTCGCTTGGCGGTGCGTAAATGAACAGCGAAAAGACGCTCACTTTTGTGTTCGTGGCGTGCTTTCTGGGGCTGATTATCGGGATCTGGCTCGCGTTCTTCGGGCTCGGCTTCGGACTGCTGGGCGCGGTGCTCGGATTCCTGCTGATGTTCGGTTCGGTGGGCGTGGCGCTGCTGGTGCTTTTTGGAGCGGTCGTGGGACAAAGCCGCGCGGCCAAAAAGTCCGCATCCGCAATTCCGATTCGGTTCGCTGCGAAGGTGCATTCGGTTTGGCGGACGGATAAAGGAAAAGTGATTCCGCCGGAGGCCGAGTTTGTGGAGCGGCCGCAGTATCACGTGGTGCTGATATCCGAAGAAGGCAAACGGTTCGAAGTCGAAACCTCGCCGGTGGTGTTTGCCGAATGCCTCGAAGGTTCGTGGGGATATGCGACCGTGCAAGGAACGTGGCTCGGATCGTATCAACGCGACGCCGATCTTTATGCAAAACATTCCGCGCGGCGGTAGCCTTGACGCGTGGAGTTTAGCATCGGAATTTTGGGCGCATCGCATCCGCATTGCGCCGGAAGAATCTCTCAGGTTTCTCAGATCCCTTCGGCGCGCATCGCTGGCGTTTATGATGCGGATGCGGAAGCGGCCTCGGCGGCTGCCGCAGCAGCACACGCGGCGCGGCGGAGTTCAGCCGAAGAGGTGTTGTGCGACGATCAGCTCGATCTCATCCTGATCGAAGGCCGCAACGACGAGTGCAGCGAATACGCGATCCGCGCGGCACAGATGGGCAGGCCGATGCTGCTGGAAAAGCCCGGCGGAGAGACGGCGGCGCGCGTGGCCGAAGCCGCCCGAGCGGTGGAGAGAGCGGGTTCGTTCTGTCAGGTGGGTTATCACCTGCGATATTCGCCTTCGATCGCGCAAGGTGTGGAGATCGTCCGCCGAGGACAGATCGGCAGAATCACCACGTGCCGGTTTCACGCCGCGGTGATGCAGCCGTGGCTCACGAGCGAATGGTTTTGCGATCCGCACGACAGGGGCGGGATGGTGCACAACGACTTCTGCCATATGCTCGATCTGCTCACGCTGTTTTTGGGAGACCTGAGTTCGCACAACGCTCGAATAGTGAAGCTGGCGGGTGTGCCCGAACATCCGTTCGAGGACAGCGCTGCGTTTGTTTTGAGTTTCGGCGATGTGCTGGCCGCAGGCGATTGCTGCGGGTGGGAAGCAAACGATTGGATCAGCACGTGGGACATCGAGCTTTATGGAACCGAAGGCACGTTGAAACTTGGGATTCATCCGCCGTGGGTGCGCGTGTATCGCCCTGATTCGGGATGGGAGGAAACGCGCGACGAAACATTCGATGGAGAGATGAACTACCGTTATGAAATCGAAGATGCGATTGCGGGAGTTCGGCAGGGCAGATTGAACCGCGGGTGCGGCATTGCGCACGCGCTAAAAGTTGCCCAATGGATAGATGAGATGTATCTGGACAACGGGGTGTAGCCTGGCAGGGGCGACAGGATTCGAACCCGCGACCTACGGTTTTGGAGACCGTCGCTCTACCAACTGAGCTACACCCCTGCGGGGTGCGGATTTTACCGCGCTACGCGCCGTCCTTCTTTTCTACCTTGAGTGCTTTCGGCGCCGACACGCGATCTTGCACGCTGTTTGCGTACTTGGCCGGATCGGATGCGAATGCCGAAGGGCAGTTGGGGCAGCAGAAGTAGTACCTCACGCCGTTGTAGTCGGCGTATCCCGCGGCTGCGTCATACGATTTGATCTCTTTGTGCGAAACGGGGCACACAAGGCACTCTTTATCGGGAATCGCCGCGAACGTTTTGGCATCTTTGGCAAACGCGGCTTTTTCTTCGGCGGTCGCGAAGTAGAACCGCGTGTTATTGAAGTCGGCGAATCCGCCCTGGGCGTCTTTCATTTCGATCCGTTTTTTGGAAACTGGATCGAAAAGCGAAAAGCCGACGGTTTTGTTTTTGACGGCTTTTAGGACTTTTTCGGGGTTGGCCGAAAAGGTGGCATCGCACCCGCCGCAACAGTAAGCGTAGCGCACACCTTTGTAATCAGTGAGGACACCCTTAAGATTTGCGGCACCGCCCATAACCGGGCATTGCAGCGCACTTTGGGAACCGAGGATCGTCATTGCAACAGCAACTGCTAACATGTGTGTTCCTCCTATGAACCTTAGTTTTGGGTTGAGGGGTTAAACATACCCAAGGCTACTCGGATTTTGAGGCGGCTTTCATCAGGCGGGATTTTCTTCGCGCGGCTTGGTTTTTGTGAATGATTCCGCGTTCGGCGGCCTTGTCGAGCGCCTTCACCGCAGATTTAATGGCGGCGGGCTTCTGATCGCCTGCGGCGCGTTTGGCTTTTTTCACGACCGTTTTGAGCATGCTTTCGGTCGCTTGGTTTCTTGCTCGCTGCGTTTCGCTTCGGCGCAGCGCTTTTTTTGCTGAATTTTTGTTTGCCATCGGTTTTGATTGTTCTCCTGAAATTATTGACGAACGAATTTGCGTTTCGCTCGATCGAAGCCTTGATCCACCTTTTTCGCATCGTAATGCCACACGGTAGATCCGCTTCGCTGATAGAAGCAGTGGTATCCGCTGAGAATTGAAGCCACTTGACGGCGCGTCATTCTGCGCACCACGTTCGCTTCGGAAAGGATGGTGATGAAGTCGGCGCCTTTGGAATGTTTGGCAAGCACTTCGATAAGGATTTCGTAATTGGACAGTTCCGCTGCCCTCGCCGCCAGATCGCGCAGTTCGTTCATCCGTTCGGATGGGATGTACACAAGCGGGTCGGGATCGTCCTGCCATTGAAAATCGTAAACGCTCGGGTATTCGGTTTTCTTCAGCGTGAACACTGCGCCGCTTTCCACGGGCTGTTCAAACCACCAATCGAGCAGATTGAACAGCAGCCCAGCCTGCAGATTCACCCAAACGAATAACCTGCTGCCTGAAGGATCGCGGAAGACGATCTCTTGAATGTCCGGCTCGTCGGGAAGCCATCCCGAAGGAAGCTGACAAAGCGGAAACGTTCCGATTTCGCGATGATGCGATTTCAGCACCAATCGAATTTCGTCGGGAAGTTTTTTCTGTCTGGGCTGAGGGTCTTCATCCAAAACGTCCTGCGCAAGCGGCAGACTCATCTCTTTCCGCAGCGCGCTGGTGAACGCGTCGTCTGACATTAAAGCGTCAATCAGTTCTCCGTCGGCATCGCGGAAGTTCGACTCGGTGTAGTTGAAAAACTCAGGAATGCTCTGAATGAAATCGGGCGCGGAATTCGGCTTGCGGAACCTGTCGCCGCCAACCCACCAGATTCTTTCGTCTTGATGAAGCGCCTTCGTAAGACTCGCGAGGTCTTCGGCATACGTCCGGTCGGCGGGCGAGATTTCGTATTTGGATTGGAGCAGTTCGCTCGCGCCGACGCTGTTGGGCGACGACAAGATTTTCGCGACGAACTCATCGAGTTCGGCTTGTCCGATTTCGAGCGGAGCGGCCTCTTCGAACTCCATGGGAGGCGCAAGTTTTTCGGCATCTTTGAGCGCCTTTTTCAGCCACGACGAACACTCGTCCGACGAGTGAAACTTGCCATCGGCTGCAAAAACCACACCGGTTTGGCGGTGCATCGCATCGAACAGCGCCACCGGATCGTAAGCCATCACCGCGTAAGGATCGGAAGGGTTCAGCTGCTTCCACGCGAAGTAGCCCACGATTTTTGGCGAAATCGGCAGCGTTTTTAAAGCGCCTTTGGCCGCGCGGTCAAGGTCGCTGTAGTCCAACTTCGCTAACTCGGAATGCGCATCCAGTTCGGCTCGGCTCACACCGTTCATAAACAGAGCCATCTCTTCGTCCACATCTCCTGCGACGAAAAGCCATTCCGAAAGCCCCGCAAAACCGGAAACGGTGATGAAAAGATTCGGATCGCTGCGAAGCATCGCGCCGAGATTTTTCTCAATCCGATCGGCGGGCCGTCCGAGGGCCAAGCTGAGCTCTCTTGCCAGGTCGGCAATCGGCATGGGCGCTCCGAAGTGCAAAACGGTCTGGCGGATCAGCTCCTCGACCGGCGCTTTGGCCGCGATCACGCGCGCCTTGGGCAGCCACTTCCGGTCGTGATAAACAAACCTTTCCGGGTTGGTGGAAAGCAGGTTCCTGAGCTGAGTCGCCGAAATGCCGGATTTGGCAACCTCGTTGGAAAGTTCGGCAAGGCGGAGCGTGGAGGGAACCCTCGCGATGCCAAGAAGCACGATCTGGTCGGCATAGGCTCGCGCGATATCAATAGGCGGTGCGGTTGGTGCTGTTTTCGTGGCCAAGGATGCGATGACCTCAGGATGGATTGGGAATGTGCCGATTATGGCAGGTTTTGGTGTTTTCTGGGTGTTAAACTTCACTCCTGCCGCATGCTTTCAACCGGGTCTTTCGAAGCGGCGCGCACAGCAGGCGCCAGCCCGAACAAGCAGCCCACTGCAACGCTTACCCCAAGCCCCAGACCGATGACAGCCGCCCCAAGCCGTGGGTGCAGATCGGTGAGCGAACGGATGAGCAGAACGCCTCCGGTTGTCAGCACTAAGCCGGAAAGCCCTCCTGACGCCGTGAGCAGCACCGATTCAACCAGGAACTGCGCAAAGATGTGGCTCCTGCGGGCGCCGACGGTCTTCCGAATCCCGATTTCACGCTGCCGTTCGTTCACGTTCATCAGCATCACGGTCATGATCCCCATGCCTCCCACCACCAAAGCGATCACCGAAATCCCCACCACCAGATAGGTGAGAAGCGACAGAACTTTGTAGATCACGCTCCGGAGGTCGGCCTGAGTGAGCACCGTGAACGTTTCGTTGCCGTTTTGTGACTTCAGCACGGCTGTTCGGATGGCAGAGACTAAACGCTCAGGAGGCAGCGCCGGATCGGCCTGCACGATGATCCGGTCAATCTGCGACCGACCCCTGCCGATCGTCTCTTTGGCGGTCTCGAACGGCACGTAGCAGATGTTTTCGAAAGGGTTGCGCCCGAACAGCGTGGTGCTGCTTTTTTCGTCGGTTACGCCGACGATCTTCAAGCTTACGCCGTTCACCTTAATCGTTTTGCCGAGCGCGGGCTGCCGTCCGAACATGTCGAGTTTGGGCCTGGGGCCGATCACCACTTCGCGGGCACGAGGGTTGGTGAATCCACCTCCCTCGGAGAACTTGTGTTGGCGGATGGAAAACCATACGGGGTCGGACCCCAAGGTGAACGAAATCGGTGTGGTGCCGTTCGACGAGATCACGCCTCCCACGAACGTCCATTTGCACACCTGGTGCACGCCCGGAACCGCCCTTACGGCTTCGACATCCTTCATCGTGAACGGACTCAGGCCGAAGTTCCCCGATCCCATCAGTCCCTGGGTGTCAATCTTTCCCGGCACCACAATGATCAGGTTCGCGCCGATTTCGTCCACCAGCTGGCGTGCGTCGCTTCGCGCCCCTTCTGCGATCGAGATCAGGAGCATCATCGCCATCGAGCCGACGGCGATTCCCACCGCGCTCAGCACCGACCGCGTGAGGTTTTCGCGCAAAGAGCGCAGGGCGGCGGAGAGCGAGCCTAAGATCATTTCGGGGCAAAACGGCCGCAAAATCCAGGCAAAAATACCTGCGGCCAATCAGGAGTTTTCCTTCTAAACTTGATGATTTGTGCAACTTTCTGCCTATACATGTTGTTCCTATCTATAGGAAGTGTGGAATAAGCCCAATAACAAGGGTGGATCGAGACCACCTTCTTTTGGGTGTTGCGGCCTTTGCTCTCCTTTCACCGCAACACTCTTTTTTTTCACAACAGCGGCTGGCGCTTGGGCGCGATGAATCTTTGCACATCGTCGGGGGTGAGCACCCTGACCGTAGGCATGGCGTTGGCGATGAACAGCTCGTAATCCTCCTCTTTCAGGTGCCCTTCGGCCACGAACTCGTTGAACATCGTGAGGAGCACCGTGGATTCGAGAGGCTGGACCGGAGAAGCGTCCATCCACAATCCCGGCCCGTCGTGGGTTTGATAGGCGACCGCTGAGATGTACGCCTCTCCGGCGATCTGCGACAGGTGTTCGAGCGACGCCTCGGTAACCCAGGTTCCTTTGGCGGCGGCCACACCCGCGGCTTCGAGCGCGGCGACCGCGCTGTCGGCGGAGCCGGCAAAAAACGAGACCACCTGCACGTTGGAAACAGGATTGACGTAAGTGAGGTGCACGAGTTCGCGCGCGGGCTTGTAGTAAACCAGCGGCTCGTCGGACGCGGCGTATCTTCGAACCGATCGAATGAACTCGTCGAACTCCACGACAAGGGTCATGCGCCGAGTCTATCACCAAGTATCCTGGTTTGGCGGATGAGCGGTTCGAAGGCTGCAACGGGGCGCGTCGCAAAGATCACCGGGGGGTTTTGGGCGCGGCGTCAGCAAGCGGTGATCGAGAAGGGGATTTCGCACGGCTATGAACAGCTGCGCGAAACAGGAAGTTTTGAGGCTTTGGAGATCGCCGCCGGAACACGGACGGGCAGTATCCGCGGGTACGTGTTTCGCGACAGCGACGTTTATAAGTGGCTGGAAGCGGCATCGCTGGCTTGGGCGGTTCAACCTTCGAACGATTTGAGAGAAAGGATTGACCACGTCGTGAGCCTTGTCGGTGCGGCGCAGCATTCAGATGGATACATCAACAGTTCGTTTTCGAACGAAAACGCGCCGCTGCGATTTCATGATTTGACGCGCGATCATGAAATCTATTGCGCGGGGCACCTGATTCAAGCCGCAGTTGCGCATCGGCGATCCTTTGGATCGGAAAAACTGTTCGGCATCGCGCTGAAGTTTTGCGGGCTGTTGAATCGAGAGTTCGGACCCGATGGAAAGGTCGGCGCGTGCGGACACCCTGAAGCCGAAATGGCGCTTGTGGAGTTGTATCGCGAAACAGGCGACCAACGGTGGCTCAGTTTGGCTCGGCGTTTTTTGGATGCGCGCGGACAATTCCCGCGCGTTCTTTCAGGATCGGAATATGTGCAGGATCATCTTCCTGTGAGCGAGCAGCGGGAGGCGGTGGGGCACGCCGTGCGCTGCCTTTATCTTTTTGCGGGCGCTGCCGACTACGTTCGCGAAACGAACGACGCGCGGCTGCTCGAAGCGGCGAGAGCGGTTTGGGAAGATGTTTATCACGGCAAAGCGTACATCACCGGAGGTGTGGGGTCGCGGCACGACGGAGAAAGCCTCGGAGCGCAGTTCGAACTGCCGAATGCAAGAGCGTATGCGGAATCGTGCGCGGCGATTGCGGCAGTGATGTTCAACCAGCGAATGCTGAATCTGGACGGGGATGCCAAATACGCCGCGATGATCGAACGAACGGTTTACAACGGGATGCTGTCCGGCATTTCGCTGGATGCCTGCCGTTATTTTTATGTGAATCCGCTTGAGAGCGACGGTACGCACGAACGAAAACCGTGGTATGACTGTGCATGCTGCCCGCCGAATCTTTATCGGGCGATTCTGTCGTTTACGGACCTGCTTTATTCGGAGATGGAAGACGGAATCCGGATCAACCTTTTTGCAGACAGCGAATTCAAGGGAAACCGTTTTGGAGTTCGCGTGAAAACCGACTGGCCGTGGAGCGGCGATGTTCGCATCGAGCCTGCATCCTTTGGAAAATACTCTTTGTTCGTGCGCATCCCTGCTTGGTGTTTGGATGCAGAGATCGCCGTGAATGGAGAACCTGTTTCGGGCGGCGCGCCGGAACGTTATCTTCGGATCGAACGCGATTGGCGGGACGGGGATTTTGTAACCTTGCGGTTTCCGATGTCCGCACGATTCGTGCGGTCTCATCCGTTGATACGCGAAAATCACGGGTGCGTGGCGTTGATGCGCGGGCCGATGGTGTATTGCATCGAATCGGCGGATAACGAGGGGCGCGATGTGCGGGAGTTTCGGGTTGACGCGCGCGCGCCTGTCGAGGAGGTGCCGATGAAGGTTTGCGGCGAGCCGGTTGTTGCTCTCAGAATAAGCGGATCGTATCCTGTGAGCCGATCGCGCGTTCCTTATGAACCGGCCGAGAGCGAACCGCCGCAGCGCGAGCCTGCTTTTGCGGTCGCGATTCCTTTTTTTGTG
>JAJPJR010000079.1 GCA_021324165.1 Armatimonadota bacterium | reverse complement strand
GCATGCAGATGACAGACGTACGAATTGTCGGCGAACCGCTGCCTGGTATGCCGTGGGAAGAGAAGCCCGCGGGATGCATTGACCCCGTGTGGCGTTTTTCGAAAAACCCGATCATTGGAAGGCACGCGGTTGCGTGCGCGAACAGCGTTTTCAACAGCGCAGTTGTGCCGTTTCAAGGCGTGTTTGCGGGTGTGTTTCGCGTGGATGACCGCGCACGAAATATGCGGCTGCACGCGGGCCGCAGCGCAAACGGCATTGATTGGAAAATCGAAAATGATCCGATTGAGTGGATTGTGCCCGACGGCGTCGAACCGCCTGAATATGGCTATGATCCGCGGGTTTGCCGAATCGGCGAATCCTATTATGTGAGCTGGTGCAGCGGGTTTCGCGGCCCCGCGGTGGCGCTTGGGAAAACTTCGGACTTCGAACGGTTCGAGATGATCGAGAACGCGATGCTGCCGTTCAATCGAAACGGTGTGCTGTTTCCAAAAAAAATCAAGGATGATTATCTGCTGCTTTCCAGGCCGAGCGATCCTGGGCACACACCGTTCGGTGAAATCTTCATCAGCCGCAGCAGGAATCTGACGGATTGGGGAAGGCACCGTTTTGTTATGTCTGGAACTCAGCCGTGGGAATCAACCAAAATCGGCGCGGGGCCGATTCCGATCGAAACGACCGCGGGCTGGCTGCTGTTTTATCATGGCGTTCTCACTTCGTGCAACGGTTTCGTTTATCATTTTGGCGCGGCGCTGCTGGATGCGAACGAACCTTGGAAGCTGTTGAAAAGAACAAGAAGGTATCTGCTGTCGCCTCAGGCGGAATACGAATGCATCGGCGATGTGCCGAACGTGGTGTTTCCGTGTGCGGCGCTGGCAGATTCCGAAACCGGCCGCATCGCGGTTTATTACGGCGCCGCGGATACGGTGGTCTGTTTGGCGTTTACCACTTTGGGTGACGTTCTTGACTGGATGGACTAATCGCGATGCTGCGCGAACGCATCGGTCACCGCATCCCACAGTCCGTATTTGTGCAGGTGGTCTTCGCAAAACAGCACGATGCCGGCGGAGTTTTGAGCAGCCACGGTTTCAATCACGCGCAGAAGTTTTTCCTTTGGCCAGAACGATTTTGCGACGGAATCGTTCTCGAGTTCGAGCGGCGAACCTGACTGGATGCAGCGGCTGATGGCCGCGTGCGCCGATGGGTCTTCGGCTTGAAGCCGATCGGATATTTGCGCGAAATGAACGTTTGCGGCGGCGGGATCGCCTTGCTTGAGCGAGCCGCGGATCGCGTTCAAAGGGCGTTCTTCTTCGAAAAACAGAAAATTAATGGCGCAGCCGATTAAGAGCGATTTGAAATCGGCCGCCCAGCGCTGTTGCGATTGAATCGTTTCGGCGAGCAGCGCCAAATACGTGTCGAAATCTCCTGGAAAATGGTCGCGGTAGTCCATGGGCACGGCGATGTCAACATAGGGAGCGAATTCGCGCCAATCTTGGCCGATAAATCTTCCGCTGTGAACGGGGTTTTTGAAAACCGCGGCGGAAATCTGGATATTCGGCCTAACGGCACGCACCGCTTCGGCGCACTCGCGCGTAAACTGCGTAATCCAGTATTTGCGGTAGTTGTAAAAAAAGTAATCGAGATCGTTTCTTCCTCCTTGAAAAAAACTCCCTTCGAGCAGAAAGCGTGAGCGCGATGCTCGATCCAGCAGATTCCAATTGGCCGGCAGAACGCGGGGCGATTGTTCCCAGTGCGCTTCCAAATACTCCCGATCATAAGACTCGTGATAAAACGGCTCGGTTGGAAACGTTTTGCTGTAGCAGCCGTTGAAAATCGGAATCTGATCGAGACAGTCATCGCAAAAACAGTATTGATCAGGAGCCAAATCGCCTGGGTAGCGGACGTAGTCGTGATGAATCGAATCCACGTCATACATCTCGGCGAACTCTTTGAGCAGGGGAATCAGCCACTGATCGGTGTAACCGGGCCTTCGCGCGGGGCACATCCAAAGGCCGGTGAAGCGGCTGCCTCGAAGGGTTTCGTGGTTTGTCGGCCTGCCCCGCGGATCGAGCATCGCCCATTCGGGATGCTGCCGATAAGCGGCGCCGTTTTCTCCTTCAAAAAAATCAATCAGCCATGCGTGCATCTGCATGCTGCGTTTGCGGCATTCCTGCAAAAGTGCTGCGGGCAGATCGAACGACTCATACCCAGGCGCGACGGCTTCGGGTTTGGTTTTTGAAGGCCAATACAACCTGCCGTCGCCGCCTTTCAAATGCACAAAAATCGCGTTGAATCCCGCGGCGTGCATCCGCTCCACATAATTCGCGACCGAACGTTGATCTTTGCCTGCTTCGTGCGAACCGCACCAAACGCCCCGAGTTTTTAGCATCGTTCAGATCTCCTTTGGCGGCGGACTGTTTTGGCCGCGCACCATCCAGATTTCGGGTGCCTCCAGCGGATTGAAGCCGTGACGGCGGTACAGATCGTGTGCGTCGCGCGTTGCCAAAATCCAACGCCGAAGATCGCCGAGCAGCGGATGCGAAACGATGAACTCGATCAGCGCGTTTCCAACACCTCTGCCTCGGTGATCTGCGCGCACAAAAACATCGCAAAGCCACGCAAAGGTTGTAAGATCGCTCACCACCCGTGCATAGGCGACCTGCTGGGAATGATGAAACGCCCCGAACACCAAAGCCGAATTGCTGGCTGCGCGTTCCACTTTTTCGCGGGAGACGCCTTTTGACCAATAGGCCGTAGAAAGCATGCTGTGAACGGCGGCGAAATCCATCTCCTCTCGCACATCGCTCAAACGGTATTCACGATAAGCCTTGGTCATTTTGGCAAGTGTATCCAAAACCTGAGTCGGTTGGGGGATACTATGTTTGCGGTTCGTGAGCGATGAAAACCCTTCAAACGAAGCATCCACTGGCCATTCGGTGGTTTCACTGGGTGAACTTTCCAGTTTTGGCGCTGATGGTGTGGAGCGGATTGAAAATCTATCGCGCCTATGATGTGTATCGCATCGGGTTCGGATCGTGGACGCTGTTTCGGTTTGACAAGGAGTTTCTATCGCATTTGGGAATCACGCAGGGCCTTGCGGTGGGAATGGCGTGGCATTTTTTGTTCGGCTGGATATTTGCGATCAACGGCGCACTGTACGTCGGCTATTTAACTGTTTCGGGCGCGTGGCGGCAGATTCTGCCCAATCGTTCGAGTTTGAAAGAAGCGTGGCAGGTGGTGCTTCACGATCTGCGCATCCGCAAAGAACCTCTGCCCAAAGCGAAGTTCAACGGAGCGCAAAAGATCGCGTACACAGGCGTTGTGTTGTTGGGATTCATCGCGCTTGCAAGCGGTTTGGCGATTTACAAACCGGTGCAGCTTGCGTTTTTGCTTTTTGTGTTTGGCGGCTATCAGGGCGCAAGGTTCGTACATTTTTGGGTGTGCATGCTGTTTGTGCTGTTTTTTGTGGTGCACATCGTTCAGGTTGCGCGCGCGGGTTGGAACAACTTCCGCTCGATGATTACGGGACGGGAGATTGTGATCGAGGAGCAGCCGAATGTCTGACGATCAGGATTTTCGAAGAAAACCGCTCACCGATCCCGAAGTGGAAATTCGCAGGTTGTCGCGCCGCGGGTTTCTTTGGAGTGGAGTTTCCATCGCCGCGGGCTATGCGGGTTACAGGCTGCTGAACGGCGCACCAAAACAGGGCGGCCTGCCTGTGCCGTTTCGAAAAGCGCTCGAATGGAACGAGGCAGTTTGGTCGAGCCTTCAAAGCGAGATGCTGCCGGCGCCCACGTTTCCCATCGAACAAGCGCGCGAACCCAAAGTGAACGGCGGTTTAGGAATGAGCGATGCGTTCGACCCATCTGCTTGGACGCTGCGCGTGGAAGGACTGCGCGGACTATCGTCTCCGCTGCATTTGAGCATGGAAGACATTCGAGTTCTTCCGTTCACCAGAATTTGCACCGAATTCAAATGCGTGGAAGGTTGGAGCCAGATCGTTTCGTGGGGAGGCGTAAAGTTGTCGGACTTTATGCGCAAGTTCGCGCTGACCGGGGAGTCAAACAGATATGTTTACTTGGAAACGCCAGACGCCGGATACTACGTGGGAATAGATATCAAAACCGCCCTTCACCCGCAAACATTGCTGGCTTATGAAATGAACCTGCAGCCGCTTGCCGTTGAGCACGGCGGGCCGCTTCGTTTGATCACTGCGCTAAAATACGGATATAAGTCTTTGAAGCGGATCGGATTGCTTCGATTTTGCGACGAGCGCCCGAGAGATTATTGGGCTGAAAACCAGTACGACTTTTATGCCGGACATTAGGCACAAAAATTGCCGCATGCAGGTGGGAATCATCGAATGCAGATAAGAGCGCGGGCGCCTCTTCGCATCAGCTTTGGGGGCGGCGGCACCGATGTGCCGCCTTATTGTGACGAGCGCGGCGGTGCGGTGTTGAGCGCGACCATCAATCGCCACGCCTATGCAACGCTGCTGCCGGGCGGCGAGAGTTTCGCAGTGAAGAGCCTGGATTATGATGCCAGCATTTCTTACAACTTATCAGAGGATTTTGTTTATGATGGTCAGTTGGATTTGGCCAAAGGCGTGATTGATCATTTTAGAAAATCGCATCGTTTTGAAAGCGGAATGGAGATTCTTTTGCACAACGATGCGCCGCCGGGATCGGGACTCGGTTCTTCTTCCGCAATTACCGTTGCGCTGATCGGAGCGCTTGCCGAGCAGCTCCATCAGCCGATGGATGCCTACCAAATTGCAGAAACCGCATACAACATCGAACGGATCGAGGTGGGGCAGATCGGCGGAAAACAGGACCAGTATGCGGCGGCATTCGGCGGGTTTAATTTCATCGAATTCAGCGAAGGCAAAACGGTTGTGAACGCATTGCGGCTCCCGCGTGACACGGTCTTCGAACTGGAATACCGTTTGGTGTTTGCGTATCTCGGCGGCAAGCGGATTTTTTCGAAGATTTTGGAAAACCAGGTTGAAAATGTGAAAACCGGAAACGAAAGCGCGCTTCATGCGATGGACGAATTGAAGCGACTGGCCCACGAAATGAAAAATGCGCTTCTGTTGGGAGAACTCGCAAAATTTGGCGGACTGTTGAACGATGCGTGGGAAAACAAAAAGAAAATGGCCGAAGGCATCACCAATCAGCGCATTGACGAAACCTACAACGCGGCGATGAAGGCGGGCGCTATCGGCGGCAAGATAACGGGAGTCGGCGGCGGCGGGTTTATGTTTTTTGTGTGCGATCCCACAAGGCGTCATGCGGTGCAGGAGGCGCTGAAATCCGCCGACTGCCAGCTGATCAACTTCAATTTTGTTGAAGAAGGAGTGCGCGCTTGGCGCGTGAAGTGAACCTGATGGAACAAACCCAGTTTGAAAAGAACATCGCAGAGCACAAACAGGTGCTCGAAACTCTCGGCGCAATTTCAGCCGAAGTGGAAGCGGCATCGTGCCTGATCGTGCAATCTTTGCAATCGGGCGGCTGCATCATGCTTTGCGGAAACGGCGGATCGGCTGCCGATGCGCAGCATATCGCCGGCGAATTTGTCGGCAGGTTTCTGAAAGAAAGAAAGGCGCTGCCCTCGCTCGCGCTGCACACCAACACCACGGTGATGACGGCCATCGGCAACGACTACTCCTTCGATGCCGTTTATGCGCGGCAGGTCGAGGCGCACGGCACGCCCAAAGATGTGCTGATCGCGATCTCCACCAGCGGCAGCAGTGTGAACATTCTTCGGGCCGCAGAGGCTGCGCGCAAAATCGGAATCAAAGTGATCGGCCTTACCGGCGGATCAGGAGGATCGCTGAAGCCGCTGTGCGATGTGTGCATCTGCGTTCCTTCTTCCAGCACGCCGCGCATTCAAGAGATGCACATTTTAATCGGGCACACTCTTTGCCAAATGGCGGAAGCGAGCGCATGCTGAAACGCGCGGTGTTCTTAGACCGCGATGGCGTTATCAACGTGAACTACGGCCATGTGCACACGCCCGAACAGTTCGAGTGGGTGGAGGGAGCACCCGAAGCCATCCGGCATCTCAATGCGTGCGGGTTCTTGGTGATTGTCATCACCAATCAGGCGGGCATTGCCAAAGGCTATTACACCGAGCAGCAGTTCTTGGATTTTATGCGTTGGGTGATGGGTCAACTCGCGCAAAAAAATGCGCGCCTCGACGCTTTTTATTACTGTCCGCATCATCCCACCGAAGGATTCGCACCTTATGTCATGCAATGCGAATGTAGGAAGCCCGGGTCGAAACTGATTTTGCAAGCCATTGAAGAACACCAGATTGACCCGTCGAAAAGTTTTTTGATCGGCGATAAGGAATCGGATATCATCGCCGCGAACCGGGCAAACGTTGTGGGGCTTCTGTTTTCCGGCGGCAATCTGCTCGAGTTCGTTCGGGAGCAGATTCGATGATGGAAACCGTGCGCATCTGCGGCCTGAACGTGGGGCGGATCGGCATGCAAGCGGCCGTTGAAATGATCGCCGAGCGTGCCAAACGCCGCCAGGGCGGGTGGCTCGCGCTTTTGAACCTCGAAATGGTGGCCCGCGCCAAAAAACAGCCGGAGTATTTTGAACTGCTGAAGCAGGCCGACATCGTTTTGGCCGACGGAATGCCGATCGTTTGGGCATCCAACAAAATCGGCTTGCCGATTCCTGAGCGCGTGGCTGGAGTTGATCTTACTCAGCGCCTTCTGGCAGATACATTCGATTTTAGAATTTCCATTATCGGCGGCGAAAATCCATCTCTTGCACTTAGCAAAATCGGAATTGCCAACGAGAAACGGTTTCAAATTGATACGGGGATCGTTCAAGCCGATGCAACAGGCATCGCGAGAATCGAAGCGATGCTGAAAGAGCACGATCCGCAGCTGGTGTTTTTGGCGCTGGGTGTTGGCAAGCAAGACATCATCGCATCGAAACTAAAAGCTGCGCTGCCGGGCGCGGTGATCATGGGGGTCGGCGGATCTTTTGAAATGATCGCGGGAATTAAAAAAAGGGCGCCGCGCGCTATGCAAAAAATCGGAATGGAATGGCTGTTTCGATTGATGATTGAACCGAAGCGGTTGTGGAAACGGTATCTGGTCAACTATCCGCCGGGAGCAATCTGGCTGATGCGATGCGTGCGCGAAGAAAAGCGCCGTCTGCGCAAGGAGGCTGCAGCGCGATGAGCGAATCAAAGCCGAGAGTGCTCGTATTGGGGCCGATTCCACCTCCGGTGGGAGGCATCGAAACCGTTACCGTGGCGGTTCTTGAAAGCGAAGCGATGAAACGGTTTGAAATAAGGCACTGCAATCCAGCCAAGAAAACAAAAGCGCGCATGGGGCAATTCCGGTTTGGAAACTTTCTGGCCGCAAATCGGTATTTTGCAAAAATGCGCCGCGACTTGAAAGAGTTCCGCCCCCATGCAGTGTATATGCCCATCACCAGCACTTGGAGCGGTTTTTTGCAAGACACGATGCTCTGCAAAATGGCCGTGCGAAGCGGCGCGAAAGTTGTGGGCCATGTGCACGGGCACCACTTCTACACCATTTTGGAACGCGAATCGTGGCAGGCGAAAATCGTCCGCGCTTCCATTGATCGGTTCGATGCGATTTTGATGCTGGGCGAACGGTGGCGAAAACTGATGGAAGATTACGGCGCCAGGGGCAGAATTCTTATCGTGCCATCCACCGCGCGCCGCGAAATCTTCGAGAGAGGAATTCATCAACCTCTCAAGCCGGAAGGCCGCACCCCGCGCGCGATTTTTGTTGGACAAATGGGCAAACGAAAGGGCGTTTTCGACCTTCTGCATGCGATGAAGCAGATCGAAGAGCGCGGCATCGCGTGCGAACTTGTGTGCGTGGGTCCCGGAGAAATCGAAGGAGAATATGAGGCCGTGCGCGCCCTCGCCGAAACGCTGCAACTTAAGCGCGTGCAGTTCACCGGCCCGCTTCAGGGCGAAAAGTTATACGAACAGTTCGCCCAAGCCGACTTCTTGGTTCTGCCCAGCTACGACGAAGGTCTGCCCGTGGTTCTGCACGAAGCAGCCGCGTTTTCAATGCCAACGATCTGCACGCCGGTCGGCGCGATTCCCGACCTTGTTCAGCACGAAAGAAACAGCCTTCTTGTCGAACCCGGAAACGTTGCCCAGATTGCCGATGCGATGCAAAGGTTGGCAGAGGATTCAGCGCTGCGATCCCGCTTGGGCACTCAGCTCAAAAGCGATGACTTGCGCTGTCATCCCGACACGGTAACGGAACAGATCGCCGATGCGATTGACTTGGTGCTCGGAAGATCACAACACGGTTAGTTCTTTCGGCGCGTGCGTCAAAAGCTCGATCCCGTCATCGGTCATCAAAACGTCGTCCTCAATTCGCACGCCGCCAAACCCTTGAATGTAAACACCGGGTTCGACCGTCCACACCTGCCCAGGCTCCAGCACCTGTTTCGATGTCGCATTCAATGCGCCGTAATCGTGCACCAGTCTGCCCAAGCCGTGGCCCAATCCGTGCCCAAAAAACTTCGCCAAATCGTGTTTAGCAAGCGAATCGCGGCTGATGCGGTCAATCTCTTTGCACGCAACTCCAGGCTTCATCGCATCCAGCGCACGCAGTTGGGCTTCGAGCACCGCTTCATAAATCTCTCGATGACGGTCAGAGGCCGGGCCAAGAATCGGCGTTCGCGTCAGGTCGCTGTTGTAGCCGTTCAAGCAGGCTCCAAAATCGAGGGTGACAAATTCACCCGGCTGCAGTTTTTTCTCCGAAGGTGTGCCGTGCGGCCTGGAAGATCGCTCGCCCGAGACGGCGATCACATCGAAGGCCGGTTTCGCGCCGTGACGGCGGAAAAAGAACTCGATGTCAATGGCGATATCGAGTTCGCTCACCCCGGGCTGAATCATTCTTAGAACGTGCTGATAACACGCATCGGCAAGTGCGCACGCATCTCGAATCCGCAGGATTTCCGATTCGGATTTAACAAGCCGCAGCGGACTCACTAACTCTTCCACGGGATGCATCTCCACCCCGTTCAGTTTCTGCTGAAAACTCGAAAGCGATGCAAACGTCATCGTTTCGGCCTCGAAGTGAAGGCGGGCAGCGCCCAGGCGTTTCACTTCTTCGGCCACTTTTTCGGCGGCAGTCACAGGGCTCGCATAAATTTCCACAGGCAAGTTTTGCACCTGCTCCGCGGCTTGCTGCGCATATCTCGAATCCGAAATGAACACGCCGTCGGTTGGCGTTACAATCACAAAGGCGCTGCTTCCGGTGAACCCCGTAAGCCAGGCGATGTTCGTCAAGTTTGTCACGAGAGCGGCATCTGCGCCCGATGATTTCATCCGCTCGCGCAGCAGAGAGAGTTGATCGCTCATAAGAGCCTCGACAATGCGTCATCCAGCGCATCCAAAGCCAGCTGATATCCGATGGCTCCGAACCCGGAGATTACGCCGATCGCAATTTCCGAAATCACCGATTCTCTGCGGAACGGCTCCCGCGCGAAAACGTTCGAAAGGTGAACCTCCACCACCGGCAGCCTGGTTGCGCTCAAAGCGTCGCGCAGCGCGATCGAATAATGACCGAGCCCGCCGGGGTTGATGATGATGCCCGATGCCCAAGTTCGGTGTTCATGAATCGCGTCAATCAGATGGCCCTCATGGTTGCTTTGCATAATCCGCACTTCAAATCCAAGTTTCTGTGCGTGTTTTTGAATGTTTTCATCAATCTCGGCAAGCGTCAGCCTTCCATACATGTCCACATCCCTAAAGCCCAGCAGATTGAGATTAGGACCGTGAAACACCAGCGCGCGCTTATTCTCCGGCATTCTCTTTCTCCAAATCTTTGGGGTCAATCGCCTCTTCGATGAGCATCTGAGGAATGCCGTCTACGATCGGATAGCCGAAGCCGCAGACCGTGCACACCAGCCGGCCGTTTTTCAGTTCGACCGGCGGCCGCGAATCGCACTTCGGACAAGCCAGCACTTCCAAAAGAAAACCGTCAATCATTTCGCCGCCCGCCGATACGCTTCCAACGTTCGCAGCGCGGTTTGCTTCCAAGAAAAATCTTGTGCCCGCCGAAAGCCGCGTTCTCTCATCGCCGATAGATTACTCGAATCGGTTAGAACCGTCCGAATCGCCTCCATCCACGCGCTCGGATCAAAAGATTCCACAATCACCGCCGCGCCGCCTGCAATTTCTGGTATCGCACCTCCCGCGCTTGCGATCACCGGTGCGCCCGCAGCAAACGCCTCCACAATCGGCAGCCCAAATCCTTCGTATCTGCTCGGACAAAGATATAACGCAGCCCGACCAAACAACGTCACCAAATCGGCATGCTCCACCCATCCAAGTTCAATCGTCCGATTCGAACGCGCGGGTTCCGAACGGCCTGCAACTACCAAACAGTGCGAAACCGAATCCGGAAGTCGTTCGCACGCCTCAATCGCCAGCTCGATGTTTTTTCTTGCCCACCGCGTTCCGGCAGTCAGCATGAACGGTTCCGAAACACCGAGCCTTTGCAGCGGCTCCAAACTTTGCTGCCGATCGAACGGCCGAAACTCGGGCGCAGCCGCAAGCAGCGAAACGTACAATTTGTCCGCAATATCGGGGATGAATCTCAAGATATCCCGTTTGCTTGTTTCGCTCACGGTGATGACGGCTTTTGCCCTACGGGCGCTCGAAGGAACGAACCTTTGCAGCAGAACGCGGTCGCGCGAAGAAAACCATTCCGGCCCCACAAAAAAACTCACATCGTGAATCGTCGTGATTCCTGCGCGCGCGAGCGGCGAAAGGTTGTATTGTGTGTGAAAACCTGCCGCTCCAAGCCTCCGCGCTCGAAGCGGAAGCGAAACAAGGCTGAGCCACCTGCTCGGCGCACTGGGCACCTGAACCCAACCGAGCCGCGGTGGAACGCCAGCAGGCCGGGAAGCGTTTGAAAGAAGGACGAATTCAAACTCAGATTCCACGTCTGCCAGCGCATTTGCCAGGTTCGTCCAATAAGTGGAATCGCCGGCGCCTTTTCCTGCATAAAGGCGGGCGTCGAGCGCGATCAACTTGCTTGGCATCGTGAATCGAGGAGTTTGGCCCTGATTTTGCTATTTTTTGTATAATCAACCACAGTTCGGGAGATTGAAACGATCGTGAAACGCACAAACGGAATCCTTCTGGCCGCAGCGCTGGTCATCCTCATCGGCGCGCTCGCCTTTATGCAGGCGGGCTCCGACCCCCTGTCTTCAGGCGCCGACGACGAGGCCGCCCAGGCCAACCTGCCTCAAAACGCCTCAAAAGGCGCTCCAACCGTAGACGATCTTGAAAAGCAGGTGGGGGCGGGCGGAAACGGGCCGATGCAAAAAGCCGCGGTCGCTCCGGGAGACCGTTTCGTAGAAAAGCGGGACCCCACGCAGCCGTCCGGCTTCTGGTGGCAAGGCGGGCGCCAGGCCAAATCGGGCAAGGAACTCGCCACCGGCGGCAAAACGAAGTAACCTCCGGTTTGCTATACTTGGGCCCGAACGGATGCCTGGAATGCCGTCAAGGAGGATGGCGTAACGACGAAAATGAGGCCGATTCGCGCTCGACGCCGCGACAACAACGCCTCTCAACTTCTGCCCGACGTGCTTTCGATCGCCGTGATCGCGGTCGGAGTGGTGGGGATTCTCGCGCTCTGCATATCCGATGCCGGCATTTTTGGCGGATTTCTTGCGGGAGTGCTTCGCGCTTTGGCTGGCTCGGCAGCCTGGGCGTTCCCCGTTCTGCTCGTTGCGAGCGGGGCGGCGGGTCTGCTCGGCAAACGTCAGCTTCCGATCCGATCGTTCGTGCTTGGAGCGGTGCTGCTGTTTCTTACGGTGCTCGGATTCTTCGCCCGAAAATCTGACGGCACTTATTTTGATCCTGTAGTTTTGCGGGAGTCCGGCGGGTACATCGGGGCGGTGGTCGGTTGGGTGTTCTCATCGCTGCTCGGAAGCGTGATGGTGATCGGTCTTGGCGCGCTCGGGATGATCGGCGTGATTTTGTGCGCGAACGCTCCGTTTCAAGTGATATTGAGAACGATTCACGACCGCGCAGAGCGGATTCGCGCGCGGCGGCTCAGCCGTTTCACAAAGCAGTCGCAGCCGAAGGTGAAATCACCTCGCGCGGTGGTAGCGATGGAGCCCGCCCCAACGCAAACCTCGCACACCGGCGGGCGGGCGCCCATAAAATCCGAAACCGCGGCGGATGCCTCGCGCCCTGTAAGGCAGATCGAAAAACCGAAGGAAGGATACAAACTGCCTCCTCTCACCCTGCTCGCTCCTCCCGATGCGAAAGTGCAGCGCACCAAGCAGGAGATCGAACGGAATATCGAGATTTTGGAAAACACGCTTCAAGAGTTTGGAATTGAAGCCGAAGTGGTGGAGGTTGCGCACGGCCCTACGCTCACCCGTTACGAAATCATGCTGGGTCCTGGCATTCGGGTTTCGAAAGTCAAAAGTTTGGGAGAGAACATCGCGATGTCTCTTTCGGCGCAGTGCGTTCGCGTTGAAGCGCCCATACCCGGAAAAAACGCCATCGGAATCGAAGTGCCCAACGAAACGCGCGCCGTGGTTCGGCTGAGGGCTGTGGCATCGGCAGAGGCGTTCGAAAACCACCCGAGCAGGCTGCTGGTCTGCTTGGGGCAAGACGTGGCGGGCGAAAACGTGTATGCCGATCTGGTCAAAATGCCTCATCTTTTGATCGGCGGAGCGACCAACAGCGGAAAGTCCATCGGCTTGGCGGGCATCATCACCAGTCTATTGCTTCGCAACACTCCCAAAGATCTGCGCTTGATGCTGCTCGATCCGAAGCGTGTGGAGCTCACACTTTTCGATGAGATTCCTCATCTGCTCTGCCCTGTTGTGCGCGATATCAAGCAGATGCCCGGCGCTCTGCGGCAGATCTGGCGCGAGATGGACCGCCGCTACGATCGGTTTGCTTCGGCCAAGGCGCGGAACATCGAAACTTATAATGCGAACGCCGCGTTTGCAGATCGGCTGCCTTACATTGTGGTAGTGATTGATGAACTGGCCGACCTGATGATTCAATCGTCCAACGAAGTGGAGACTTCGATCTGCCGTCTCGCGCAGCTTGCGCGCGCAACGGGCATTCACCTGGTGATCGCCACGCAGCGCCCGAGTGTGGATGTGATTACAGGAACCATTAAAGCCAACATCAGCAGCCGCATCGCTTATTCGGTTTCGAGCCAAGTGGATTCGCGGACGATCTTAGACACGGTCGGTGCCGAAAACCTAATCGGCAACGGCGATATGTTGTTTTTGCCGATTGATGCGAACAAGCCTCAGCGCATTCAAGGTTGTTTCGTGAGCGAACACGAGATCTCTGAAATCTGCAAGTTTTGGCGCGACCAAGCCGAGCCCGAATATCTGATTGATCCCGCGTCGGCGGCGATCGAGCGCGAAGAGTCCGCACTCGAATCCGAACAGAGCGATCCTTACTATGATGAGGCGGTTCGATGGGTGGTAGATCGCGGCCAGGCTTCTACATCGCTTTTGCAGCGCAAGTTTTCCATCGGATTTCAGCGCGCCTCTCGGCTTTTGGATCTAATGGAAGAACGCGGAATCGTGGCGGCGCGCGACGGCCCGAGGCCCAGGCAGGTGCTCATTTCGCCCGCCGAGGTGGAAGATTATTTGGGGTCGTAATAAAGCAGGGTTCCGCACGGTTCGTGCAGAATTGCGGATCATGATGAAGTCGTTCTTCGCTGCCGCCGCGATACTTTGCTCCCTGGCTCAAACGGGCTGCGGAGGTTCGGCCAAAACCGATCTCGAAGTCGCCGCTTTCAAAGGCGGCTACGGAATTGACTTTTATGAACAGGCCGCCAAAGAGTTCGAGCAGAAACACCCAAATTTAAAGATCAAAGTTTGGGGCAATCCGCGCGTTTGGTCGCAGTTGGAACCACGGCTTGTGGCCGGCGATCCTCCCGACCTGATGTTTCCGGGCTGGGGAATGGATCATTGGGCGCTGGTAGAAGAAGGGCAGATTTTGCAGTTGGACGACGCGCTGAACGGCAAGCCGTTTGAAGGAAACGGATCGTGGCGCGACACCTTCGATCCGGCGCTGCTTGCATTGGGAAAGAGTGATGGAAAGCAGTGGGTGCTGCCGTATTATTACAACGTTTACGGTTGGTGGTACGACCCCGGAGTGTTCCAAAAGAACGGATGGACGCCGCCGAAAACGTTCGACGAACTGTTGGCGTTGTGCGGAAAAATCAAAGCCAAAGGGATCGCGCCGATCACGTTTCAAGGCCAATATCCTTATTACATGCTGGATGGAATGCTGCTGCCATGGGCATTGAGCATCGGCGGAATCGAAGCCGTTCGCGATGCGCAAAACCTGGTTCCTGGCGCTTGGAAATCCGATGCGATGCTGCAAGCCGCCAAAATGATTGACCGCCTGAACAAAGAAGGAGATTTTCAAAAAGGCGCGGTGGCGCTCAGCCACACCGAATCACAATCGGAGTTTCTGAACGGCAAAGCGGCGATGATTCCGTGCGGCACATGGCTGGAATCGGAAATGAAAAACAACATGCCGCCGGGAGCGAAGGTGCGGTTTTTCCTTACTCCGGTTGTGAAAGGCGGCAAAGGCGACCCATCGGCAGTGTTGATCGGAATCGAGCCTTGGATGGTGCCCAAAGACGCCAAGCATCCCGATGCCGCCATTGATTTTTTCAAATACATGACTTCGCTGACAAAAGCCAAGCAGTTCGTGCGCGAAAAAGGCACGCTCACCGCAATCAAAGGCAGCGATTCGGAAAGCCTGCCGGAAACGCTTGCGGAGCCCGCGCGGTGCGTGCGCGAAAGCAAAACCGTCTGGTCAGTCGAATATCGCAACTGGTACAAAGATTTCGACAAAGAGATTCAAAACGCTTTGACCGCGATGCTCAACAACGAGATCACTCCTGAACAGTTTTGCGAGCGCGCCGAAAAGAAGGCCGAAGAGGTGCGCAACGATCCGAACATCAAAAAGCACAAGCTGGGCGGGTAGGCACTCTGATCAAGCGCGGCCGAATCGGTTTCATAATTTCGTTTCTTGCGCCTTCGGTAGTTTTGTATGTTCTTTTTGTGGTTTGGCCGCTTGCCCAATCGCTCCAAATGTCGCTTTATCGCTGGCGGGGACTATCTTCGAACCGCACCTTCGTGGGGCTCGATAACTATAAAAAGCTCGCCGCCGATCACCTGTTTTGGCAGTGCGTCAAAAACAACCTGTGGCTGCTGGTTGTCGGCGGCACGGCGCTGATTGCGCTCGGGCTGCTTCTGGCGCACGGTATGCAAACCCGCGGAGCGCTGACGCGGTTCTTGAGGTCCATTTACCTTTTTCCGCAAGTGGTTTCGCTCGTCGTCGTGGCGATTTTGTGGATGTTTTTATACAATCCCACTCACGGGCTTGTTCCTGATCTGATTCGGCGCATCGGCATTCAGCCTCCCGCAGAAGGGTTTTTGGGCAGTTCGACTTTAGCTCTGCCTTCTGTTTGCGCGGCTTTTGTTTGGTACGCGCTGGGTTTTTATGTGATGCTGTTCAGTGCCGGTATCCATCAAATTCCGATCGAAGTTTCTGAAGCGGCAGAACTCGATGGAGCAACTGGGCCGCGGCGGTTTTTTGGAATCACGTGGCCGCTGCTGTGGGCCGTGCGACGGGTGGCGTGCGTTTATGTGGTCATCAACGTGATGAACGTCTTCGCGCTTGTGTATCTGATGACGCGCGGAGGCCCCGACCGCCATACCGACACCATGCTCACCTATCTTTATGAACAGGCGTTCGTTGACCGCCAGTTCGGCTACGCGGCGTCTTTGGCGGTTGTCAATTTAGTCATTGCGCTTTTGCTCAGCGCCGTCGTAATGGTTCTGCTTCGGCGCAATCCAACGGCGGCAAGAACATGAACGGAAAACTGATTTCGCGTATCGGAATGCTGATCTATGCCGCGGCGATCGTCGCGCCTCTTGCGTGGGTCATCATCAGTTCGTTCAAATCGGGCTTCGAGATTTTCGAATCACCTTGGGCTTTGCCTGCCAAACCGGAATGGTCGAACTATCAAGAAGCGTGGCGGGAAGCAGGGATCGGGCACAACTTTTTCAACTCGCTGGTCGTGACCTCGATCACGCTGGCTATTCTGATTCCCTGCGGCGCGATGGCGGCCTACGTGTTCGCCAGGTATCCGTTCCGCGGCTCGCGCGCGCTGTTCACGACGTTTCTTGGCGGAATGATGTTTCCGAATTTCCTGGTCATCGTTCCTTTGTTCTTTCTGCTTCGCAATCTCGCGCTGCTGGATACGCTCACCGGTCTCATCATCGTGTATGTCGCCTATTCGCTTTCGTTCACCATTTTCGTGCTCAGTGGGTTTTTTCAAACGCTGCCGGCATCGTTGCAAGAAGCGGCGATGGTTGATGGCTGCGGTCATTCCAAAACATTCTGGAAGGTGATGCTCCCCTTGGCAAGGCCGGGCCTGCTGGTCGTCGCGATTTTCAACGCAATCGGATTGTGGAACGAATACAACCTCGCTTTGGTGCTGCTGCCAAGCGACAAAAACCGCACGCTTCCTTTGGGAATCGCCGATCTGGTGATGACCCAGCATTATCAAAGCAATTGGGGAGCGTTGTTTGCAGGTCTGGTCATTGTAATGCTGCCGATGATGGTAGTGTATTGGGTGTTTCGTGATCGCATCTATCAAACGATGCTCGCCGGAGCGCTCAAGGGCTGAACGATTTTTCCGGCTCTTTGTGAATGATCCGGCGCGCCAAAACGAATGCCAAGAATAGACTCCCCACAAAAATCTTCGTCCACCAAGAACTCAAACGGCCGTCGAACGTGATGATCGTTTGAATCGTGCCCAGAGTCAACACTCCCAACATCGTCCCGACAGCCGAACCGTATCCGCCCGTGAGCGTTGCGCCGCCGATCACCACAGCGGCGATCGCATCGAGTTCCAGCCCGGTTCCAGCAACGGCGTTGCCCGAGGCGGTGTAAAGCAGAAACACGAGCCCGCCGACGGCCGAGCACACTCCGCTCAAAACGTAAATCCAAAACTTCGTGCGCGTCACCGTCAGCCCCATCAAACTTGAGGAGTTTTCCGAACCGCCAAGCGCATAAACCCGCCGCCCAAATGATGAATACTTCAGAACGTATGCGGCGATCCCAACCGCAAAAACAAAAACTGCGGCAGGCGCCGTAACCGTTCCTAATTTGCCCAGGCGAACGCTCATTTCTGAAATGCGCGTGAACGTGGGATCGCTTACCTGCAGCGCTTCGCGGCTGATGGAAAGAGCGATCCCGCGGCAGACAAATAAACCCGCAAGCGTCACCAAGAATGGAGGCAGTCGAAACACCGCGATCAGCGCGCCGTGCATCGCGCCGATGCAAAAACCGAACGTCAGCACCGCCAAAACTGCCGGAACCGCGCTCCAATGCAGTTTCTCGAGCAGCGTGGCGCACAAGATTCCCGAACAGCCGATCATCGCGCCGATCGAAAGGTCAATTCCTCCCGACAAAATCACAAACGTCAAACCGATTGCCGCAACGCCTAAAAACGCGTTGTCGGTGAACAGATTCAACGCCACGCGCAGCGAAAAGAAACCGGGATACGCGACGCTCGCAGCTGCGAACAGCGCCAAGAACACCCCAAGCGTTGCGTACAACGTTTTCATCCTGCCGCCTGCCGATCCCGTTTTTGAAGCCGCACCGAAAGCGCGCCCGATTGCAAAATGCACACGCAAATCACCACAACCGCTTTGAGAATCAACGTAACTTCGGGCGGTGTGCCGCGCGCAAGCAGCGTTGTGGTAAGCGACTGCATCAGCACAGCGCCGACAAAACTTCCAAACAGCGAAAACCTGCCGCCGGTCAAACTTCCCCCGCCGATCGCAACCGCCAAAATCGCGTCCAGTTCAAGGTACTGTCCCACGTTGTTGGCATCCGCGGCTTTGATGTCCGAAGTCGCGATGATTCCTGCGCAGGCAGCCAAAAGGCCGCTGAGAACATACACGATCGTTCGAATGCGAACGATGTCAATGCCGCAATACCGCGCCGCAACCGGATTGTCTCCGCAAGCCGAAACAAGCACGCCGAACGGAGTCGCCCGCACAAGAACAAAAGCCAACAGAAAACTGATCGAAGCGATCCAAATCGGATTCGGCAAACCCAAACTGAATCCGGCGCCGATGCTGTTGAACTGCGGGTGATCGAAAATGACGATCTGACCGCTCGTAAGAAGCTGCGCGATGCCGCGTCCCGCTACCATCAGAATCAACGTCGCGACAATCGGCTGCACATTCGCTTTTGCAACCAACAGCCCGTTAAACAGTCCCAAAACCATCCCCACGCCAACGGCTGCGCCGCACGCCAACAAAGCAGAACCATGGATGTCGAAAACAGCGAGCGGCGAACCGGCGGGCCGCGCGATGAGGCAGGCGGCGACGGCTCCGCACACCGCCATCACAGCGCCCACCGAAAGGTCAATTCCGCCTGTGGCGATCACCAACGTCATTCCGCACGACAGCAGCAGCACTGGCGCGGCGCGATTCAAGATGTCCACCAAACTCCCAAACAGATGTCCGTTCATCACGGTCACGTGAAAAAATCCCGGATTCGCTGCCAAATTAAAAACGCACAACGCCGCAAGAGCCGCAAGCGGCCACACAATAGCGGGAATTTCACGCTTCAACTGGATGCACCCGCGATGCGTTTCAGCATATCGGCTTCGTTCACCGCATCACCCTGCAGTTCGTCTTCCATTTTGCGGTCTCGAAACACCAACGCGCGCGAACAGATTCTTGCCGACTCTTCAAGTTCCGATGAAACAAAAACCAGCGCCAAATCTTTTTCGGCAAGTGATTCCAGCAGACCGAGAATTTCGAACTTCGCACCGATGTCAATTCCGCGCGTCGGTTCGTCGAGCAAAAGAATCTCCGGATCAGCGGCAAGCCATCTTGCCAAAACCGCTTTTTGTTGGTTTCCTCCGCTCAGCTGCCAAATCGGCGTATCCAAACCTGCCGCGGCGATCCGCATCACCTGCCTGTACCGTTCAACGATCTCTGCCCTTTTGCGTTTTGAAATCCGCATGCCCTGTCCCAGCAGCGTCATCAACATGTTGTCGCGCAGGCTGAGGTTTGGAAAGATCGCTTCGCGTCTGCGGTCTTCAGGACAAAGCCCCACGCGCAGCCGGACCATTTTGCGCGGCGACGGCTTGCTGATCCGATTTCCGCGGATGAACAGCTGCCCAAATTCTATCGGATCAATTCCAAACAACATTCGAATCGTTTCCGACCGGCCCGAACCCAGCAGCCCCACAAATCCCAGAATCTCACCCTGGCGAAGATCGAACGCAACACCTTCGACTTGTCCACGCGCGCCAAGTTCGCGCGTTTGCAAAACGGGCTTTTCTTCTTTTATCTCTCGGCGCCGAGCCGTGGTGCCGCGCTCGCCGATCGCGCGCCCAAGCATTTGCGAAACAAGTTCGCTTCGGTCAAGTTCACTCACGTTGTTCGTTCCGATCTTCTTTCCATTGCGAAGCACCGTAACGCGATCCGATATCCGATACATCTGCTCGATAAAATGCGTAACGAAAACGATGCCCATCTGCTTGTTGCGCAGGTTTGTCAGAAGTTCAAACAGCCTCTCGACTTCCGCTTTGTCCAAACTCGATGTGGGTTCATCCAGCACCAAGACTTTGGATTTCAGCCGCACGGCGCGGGCAATCGCCACCAGCTGCTGAATCGAAAGAGGCAGCGTGCCCAAGTTTGCGCGGGTGGAAACTCTCACGCCGAGGTTATCAAGCGCATCGCTCGCTTCAGCATGAAGCTTCCGCCAATCAATGCCCCATCGGCTTCGCGGCTCGTGTCCCAGCATCACGTTTTCGCCCACCGAAAGATTGGGCAGCAGATTCACTTCTTGATAAACCACGCCGATGCCGAGTTTGGCCGCATCTGCCGGCGAACGAGGCGCAATTTCGGTTCCGTTCAGCACAATCCTGCCGGCATCGGGCTGAACCGCACCGGTTAAAACTTTGATCAAACTGCTTTTTCCTGCGCCGTTTTCGCCCATCAACGCGTGAATCTCTCCCGACAGAAGGTCGAACTCCACACCGTCTAACGCGAGCACGCCAGGAAACCGTTTGCTGATTCCGGTCATCTGCACCAGCGCAGGCGTTGTGTCAATCGTCATTTTCCATCACTTGCCATTCGTGCATTCCAGCCGCCCAACCCTGCTTCAGTTTCACAATCAGGCGCAGCGAGGTAGTGCGCACGGTCGTGAAATTCGCTGTGCACCACTCATCCATTTTCACCGGATACGAGCTGCACGAAACCGGCTTCCACTTGCCGTTTTCCAAATACTGAATCTCCCACCGCTCCGGCAGGCGGCATTCGCCGAATCCGGTATCGTCAAACCAATACACGCGCGCCGCGCGAATCGAATGCGGTTCGTTCCAACGATATTCCACCCACTCTTCGGTGCCTTTGTGCGGCCAAAAATGACAAAGGGCGCCAGGATGCACGTTGGATCGAATCACATCTTTGCCGTCATTAATGGCGCTCGGTTGACAGTTGGAACTTACGAACGACATGCTCACCTTCGCTTCCGATTCCAACCCGCCCGCGCGGCCGGCGCTCGGTGAAGTCGGGACCCAAACGTCCATCGGCCCGGGTTCGCGGTTGTCCCAAACACAATAAGGAACCGCAACGAAAGTGCGCCGCTCCGATCGCGGTGATTCTTGATAAAGACGCCTCGGCCAGCCAGCGTTCGGCCGATACCACGCTTCACCCGCAACAACTCCCACGCCGCCCAAAAGATCTTTGCGAAATTCAAATCTCATTTGCGAATCCAACGGAAAATATAAATCGCGAAGATCGGGATTATCCACGCCTTCCAAGCAGTACACCACCGGCCCAACCTGAAACGCGGTTTTGCCGGCGTCATCTTTGACGTTGGGATTGGCGATCATCCGTTTCGGCTCGAAATCGAAATCGAGTTGAATCTGGTCACCCGGCTGCCAGTTTTTCGAAAACCACAAATAGCCATCGCGCAGTTCGGGCTTGACCTCGGTTCCATCAATCGCCGCGGAAACTGCATTCGACCACTGCGGCTTGCGGACGGCGATTGCCACGCGTCCTCCGCCAGAAACCGACGGCTTCAAAACAATCCGCCCGCTCCACGGATACGAAGTCGCAACCTGAAGCCGCACGTCGTTGGCTCCAACTTTAGTGTGAACCGAACCGGCGACAAACAGATTCACATACAGTGCCTCATTCGACTTGGCATACACATATTCACCAAGGCAGGCGAGCGTGCGCGTAACGTTCGGCGGACAGCATGCGCACGAAAACCATCCCGATCGGTGGTGATTTCCGTCGCTGCTCAGCGGGTTCACATAAAAAAACTTCGTGCCATCGAGCGAAACTCCCGCCAAAAAACCGTTGTAAAGCGCGCGTTCCACATAATCCCAAAACTCCGCCCGCTCAGTGAGAAGCCCCATGCGGTGATTCCATAAAATCATCGCGACCGATGCGCACGTTTCTTGATATGCCGACTTGTTCGGCAGGTCGTAATCAGTGGTGAATCCCTCGTTGCTTGCCGATGGCCCGATTCCGCCGGTCAAATACAGATTTTTTCTGGTGGTGTTGTTCCAAACTTTCTGAAGCATCGTGAGCAGGCGCGGATCGCGGGTCTGCATCGCGACATCCGTTGCGCCCGCCATCAGATATCCCGCACGCACGGCGTGCCCTTTGATGGTCTGCTGATCGAAGATCGGAACGTCATCTTGAAAGTACGTGCCGTCGTATTTTTCATCCGGAATCTTCTGTTCTTTGGCAAAAAAGTGCGTGCCTCGGTGTTCGATAAAATATCTTGCCAAATCGAAATATTTGCGCTCGCCTGTCGCTTTCCACAGCTTCACAAGCGCAAGTTCGATCTCTGGGTGACCGCAATATCCTTCGCGCTTTCCCGGCCCGTCGCCAAACGTCGCGCACAAAAAATCTGCGTACTTTGTGGCGATGTTCAGAAAGTTCTTTTTTCCGGTGGCGTTGAAATGAGCAACTGCCGCTTCGAACATATGCCCGGCGCAATAAAGTTCATGATTCCAAGCAAGGTTCGTCAGCCGATTCGATATGCCGTTCACTTCATAATAGGTGTTCACATATCCATCTCTCAGCTGCGCCGCGGCGACTTTTGCGATCAACGCATCCACCTGCTTGGCCAGCTCCGGATTCGGATCTGTTGCCAGGCTGTACGAAGCCGCTTCGAGCGCCTTATAAAGATCAGAATCCATAAACACCGGCCCGTGATAGCCGGTATGCGCTCCCTTTGCCGCCAGTTCGAAATTCGCCACGTTGCCCGACTCTTCAAGCATTTTCAAACTGTGAGGAATCGAAACTTCGCGATTGATCTTTCTGCGCGGCGACCAGAAACCGTCCTCGATCTGCACTTCGGTAAACGGCACTTCCGTGAGGCCGGCAGCTTGCAGCATCAAACAGAATGGGGCGATCATGATCTGCCTCCTTTAATGTCGTGAGCGGGCTTCATTCTCAAAATGGTCAGCGAGAACGGTGCGAGATCAACCGAAAACGCAGGCGGCAGAATGCCCACATTCCGCGATTTCGGCGCCACCTTGGTGGGCGTTTGCAAACTGTTTTCATCCAGCGGGCTTTGCGATGTCAAAGTTTCCAATGTTGCCGAATACGCTTTCGCTTTGCCGCGTTCAACTCGAACGTCAACGGGTTGCGAACGGCCGGATGCGTTCACAAATTTCAAAACGATCTCGCTGCTGGAACCGATTTTTCCAGCCGAACAATACAGCGTCTTGGTTTCGGGCGCCGCCGCCGCAAGCAGAAGTTTTCCATCCAAAAAACATCGAATCCTCTCAGGCGAATACTCGATGCGGACGTCATGCCAAATCCCTGGCTCGATAAAGCCCGGAATCTGCCCGCCAACCAGTTTTTTCGATCCGTTGACGCACCATTCGATGCCGTGCAGCCGGTTGCCCCATCCGCCAAGATTCAGCCACACATAGTTGTTCGCATCCTGCCTGCCGACCGTAATCAAAAAACCTTCCGCGCCCGAAATCTTGCGCGCTTTCAGGCTCAGAGTAAACGCGCTCCATCTGCCTTGCAAAAACTCGCGCGAAGGCGTGTGCGATCCGATCTGCCGGTACACGCCATCCGCAACGCTCCAATCTCCCGATTCGAATGTAAGCGGCGCGCCCTTGTCAGAATCGTACACGACATTTCCATCTGCATCCGCCACGCGAATCTGTTTAAACTCGGCTTGCGTATTCCAGCAGCCGATGCCGATTCCGCCCGATGGAAACCGCTCGATATTGGTTGGGGCGCCGGTCAACACGGTTCTCACATTCACGTCGGGCCGATTGTTGGAAAACATCTTCTGCGCATAGTACGACGGCGTGCCGTAACATTTCGCCGAATCGAAGCAGATCAGATCGGGATTCCAAGTTTTGTGATTCACATTCGCAAACAGCGGCGCATACGAAGCCATCTTCACCACGTCGGAGTTTCTCTCCAAACCGGTCATGAAAGCCGATTCGGCAAGCGCGGCGATCAGGTTGCCGCCGCCGCATCCTTGCGTGACTGCGTATTCACCCACATAAACTTTCGGCCCGGCCCGGTCGTACCGGTCATAACGGCCTGCGTTGGCGAAGAAAAACTCAGGGTCACTGTAATAATGCTCATCCAGCATCTCGACCGGAGTGTCTTGCGGGTGCCCGCCCCAAACGTTTGCAATCAGCGTGATGCCGGGATATCGCGCCTTGATCGCGTGATAAAACAGCGCGTACCGCTTCTCATATTCGGGCCCGCCGTTTTCGTTGCCGATCTCCAAAAACCTCAGGCCGAAAGGCTTGGGATGGCCCGCCTGCGCGCGCATCGCGCCCCATCTTGTGTTCACATCGCCGTTGGCGTATTCGATCGCATCCAGCGCGTCCTGCACGTATTCGTCCATCTGACCCATCGGCACAACGCCGTGATGCGACATCCCGCAGTTGATCACAAACAGCGGCTGGGCGCCGATATCTTCGCAAAACTGCAGATACTCGTGAAACCCTAAGCCGTTCTCGCAAACATATCCCCACAAATTCTGCACAACGCGTCGTGAGCCGACCGTTCCCAACGTCTGTTTCCAGCGATACGCGGTGTACATCGTGTCGCCTTCGACCCAGCAGCCGCCCGGAAATCGCATGAACGAAGGCTTCAGCTCAAGCAGCATCTGCGCCAAGTCGGCGCGCATTCCGTTTTTGCGGCGCTTGAACGTATCGGCGGGCATCAACGACACCCGATCCACACGCAAAACTCCCCGCCCTTTGCACGCGATGCGCAGTTTGGCGTTTGCGCAATCTCGAGCCGGTAGAAGCGACGCTCGGAAAGAATTCCATTCGCTTCCAGCCACTCCAAACGTTTTTGAGCAAATAGAATCACCGTGTTCGTCCACCAGATCGGCGCGCAGTTCGGCAGTTGTCCGCCCCTCACAGTTCACGGCAAAACTCAGTTCGAGCGGCCGCCCTGTTTTTGCGGCGATTCCCCAATAGCCTTCGTTTTCGATCACTGCCGAGCCGGCCGCTCGATCAAGTTCCATGCGCGCCGAACCCTCGATGATCGAAACAGCGCCCGAAAGCACACTCCAATGCGCCAGTCCTTGTTCAAATGAACCGTTGCGGACAAGTTCCGCATACAGTCCGCCCTCGCCAGCGCAGTTGATCTCCTCGAAAAAGATGCCATAAAGCGTCGGGCTCACGGGCGCACCGGGCTCGTCCAAATGAATCGTCAACCTTGCTGGCTGCGCAATCTGGTTCACGCCGCTGATCATTAGTGCACTAAAGAGAACAAATTCAACCATCCAAAACACGCCGCCCGCATAGTTTTACTATAATTGAGTCCTTTGGATATGGCAGAACGGCGGCTCAGCCTTGGTTTGGATTACGGCACAAACAGCGTGCGGGCGCTTTTGGTGGACGTGGACACAGGCGAAGAAGCCGGCTCGCACGTTGCGGAATACCGCACCGGCGATCACGGCGTTTGGCTCGATCCTAAAAACCCCCATCTGGCGCGCCAGCATCCGCAGGACTATCTCGACGGTCTGTTCGAGTCGGCATCCGGTGCGCTGAGCCAGGCTGGCGCTCGGCCCGAGCAGGTGATCGGGATCGGAGTGGACACAACCGGCTCGACGCCCATTCCGGTAGACGGCAGCGGCGTTCCTTTGGCTTTATCCGATGAGCATCGGAGCGATTTGAACGCGATGGCGTGGCTGTGGAAAGATCACACGTCGCACGATGAGGCCGCCGAGATCACCTTACTGTGCCAAATGCGCGGCGAGCCTTATTTGAACAAATGCGGCGGAGCGTATTCGTCGGAATGGTTCTGGTCGAAGGCGCTGCATTGCGAGCGGACTGCGCCGAACGTGTTTGCCAAAGCGCACAGTTGGGTGGAGCTGTGCGATTTCATTCCCGCCTATCTTGCGGGATCGCTCAGTCCAAAAACGATCAAGCGGAGCGCGTGCGCCGCCGGCCACAAAGCGATGTTTCATTCGGAATGGGGCGGCCTTCCTTCGGTTGAGTTTTTGGCGGCGCTGTCGCCGGGGCTGGCCAGACTTCGTGGCTCGCTGTATAACGAAGTGTTCGCTTCCGACACCGTTGCGGGCTGTCTGGATGCGGAAATCGCCGACAGGTGCGGACTCCAAGCTGGAACGCCGATCGCGGTGGGAGGATTCGACGCGCATTTCGGCGCGGTGGGTTCCGGCGTCAAGAGCGGCAGACTGGTGAAGATCATAGGAACCAGCACGTGCGACATCATGGTCGCGCCGATGGATGGCACAGTCAGCGATATTCCTGGAATCTGCGGGGTGGCAGAACATTCGGTTCTGCCGGGAATGCTCGGTTTGGAAGCGGGGCAAAGCGCGGTTGGCGACATCTTCAACTGGTTTGTGCAGCAGATCTGTGGAGACTCCGATGGTGCACAAACCCACGCGCGGCTTTCAAGCGAAGCAGCCGGACTCGCGCCGGGAGAGTCGGGTTTGCTCGCTTTGGATTGGAATAACGGCAACCGATCGATTCTCACCGATCCGAGGCTCAGCGGGTTGCTGCTGGGTCAAACGCTGGCCACATCGCCATGCGAGATTTACCGAGCGCTGATCGAAGCGACCGCGTTCGGGGCTTTGCGGATTATCGAGAGGCTGGAAGAGTACGGCGTGAAAATCGAGGAGATCGTTGCCTGCGGGGGCATCGCCGAAAAGAGCCCGCTGCTGATGCAGATTTACGCCGATGTGTGCAACAGACCGATGCAGGTGAGCGCATCGCCGCAAACCTGCGCGCTTGGTGCGGCGATTTTTGGCGCGGTGGCAGGCGGCGCTCACCAAACGGTGGAAAGCGCTCAGCACGCGATGGTGAGAAAACCTGAAAAACGGTACGAGCCGAACCAGAAAGCGAATGCTGTCTACGCTCAGCTGTATCTGCTCTATCGGCGCTTGCATGATGCATTTGGCGTAAGCGGCACTCAGCTGGATCTTTCTGCCACGATGAAACGTTTGTTGGAAATCCGAGAGATGAGCCGGCAATGAATTACGAAAAACTGCGCAGCGAAGTTTGCGAAGCCAATCGAACGCTTCTTAGCAGCGGGTTGGTTGCGATGCATTCTGGAAACGTCAGCGGCCTCGATCGTGCCAGCGGGCAGCTGTTCATCAAACCTTCGGGAATGGACTACGACAAGCTCACTCCCGAAGCGATGGTGCAAGTAGATCTGGATTCGGGAACGGCGGCCGGGCCCCTCAAGCCGAGCGTAGACCTGCCACACCATCTTTACTTATATCGCAACATGCAAGACGTGGGCGCGATCGTTCACACGCACAGCAACTACGCCACGGCGTTCGCCGCGTGCGAAATGGCGATTCCACCCGTTTTGACGGCGATCGCCGACGAGTTCGGCGGCGAGATTCCGTGCGCGCCTTATGTTGGAAACAGCGCCGACGCGATCGGACGAACGATTGTGAAGTATCGGCAGACGGGCCCGGCGGTTCTTCTTGCGCACCACGGCGTGTTCGCTTGGGGCGCGACCGTGTCGCAGGCGATGAAAGCCGCGGTGATGGTGGAAGACGTTGCCAAGACCGTGTTTTTGGCGATGCAGATCGGTTCGCCCCGCGCGTTGACGCGCGGCGAAATCAAAGAGTGGCGGGAACGTTACACCACGCGTTACGGACAGTGATCAGTATTTTCGATTGGGAAGTTCTTTCGCCGCGTTGGCTGCATCAAACATGCTGTCTTCCACCACAATCCGTTTTGGCAGCGGCTTTTTGTCCATCACTGCCTGCACGGCGTCGAAAACTTTGGGGCCGAGCAGCGGATTGCACTCCACCGAACAGTTTAGTTTTCCTTCGGTGATCGCAACGAGCGCGTCCTTGATTCCATCAATCGAAACGATGATGATGTCTTTTCCGGGTTTCAGTCCGGCGGCTTCGATGGCTTGAATCGCGCCCAGGGCCATGTCGTCGTTATGAGCAAAAAGCGCGTTGATCCTTTTGCCGACGGGGCTTTTCAACAGCGCTTCCATCACCTCTTTGCCTTTTGCGCGCGTGAAATCTCCCGTTTGTGAATACACGATGGACATTCCCGGATATTGGGTCAGCACCTCTTCGAACCCTTTCTTGCGGTCGTTCGCGGGCGCGCTGTTGGGCGTTCCGGTGAGTTCGGCGATCACCGCTTTGCCGCCGGTGTGTTCGGCAAGCCATTTGGCTGCCCTGCGGCCTTCTTCCACGAAGTCTGAGCCGATGAAACACACATACATATCGTCGGGAACGTTCGGCCTTCGATCCGAAACGATCACCGGTATGCCCGCGTCTTTGGCTTCTTTAAGCACCACATCCCACCCGGCTTCAACGACTGGAGAAAACGCGATCACGTCCACGCCTTGCGCAATGAAACTTCGAATCGCCTTTATCTGGTTTTCTTGTTTTTGCTGCGCGTCGGAAAACTTCAGATCAATCCCACGCTTTTGGGCTTCGGACTGGATGGATTGTGTGTTTGCGGTACGCCAAGCGCTCTCGGCGCCGATTTGCGAAAACCCCACAACGATCGCCTTTTTGCCGCCGGGCGATTTTGGAGAGCCGCCCCCGCAGCCGATCACGATTGCCGAAATCAAACAGAACACCAGCGGACTTTTCATGCGCACCCCTTTGTTTGCAAGCAGGATTCTACTCCAACAGGTCTTTCACCACATTGCCAAACACGTCGGTCAGGCGGAAGTCGCGCCCTTGATACCGATAGGTGAGCCGCGTGTGGTCAATTCCCAAAATGTTCAGCATGGTGGCGTGGAGATCGTGCACGCTCACCGGGTTTTCCACGATGTTGTAAGAATAATCGTCGGTCTCGCCATAAGAGAGCGATTTTTTCACTCCCGCGCCCGCCATCCACACAGCAAAGTTCCGCGGATGATGGTCTCGGCCGTAGTTGTCGGGTGTCAGATCGCCCTGCGAATACACCGTCCTTCCGAATTCGCCTCCCCAAACCACAAGGGTGTCATTCAGCATTCCCCGCTGCTTGAGATCTTTGATAAGCGCGGCTGTGGGTTGATCCACATCTTTCGCTTGGCCGCGGATCGCCATCGGCAGTCCGAAATGATGATCCCATCCCATGTGGAAAAGCTGAACGAAGCGCACTCCCCGTTCTGCCAGCCGCCGCGCAAGCAGGCAGTTGTAAGCGTATGAGCCGGGCCGTTTGACATCGGGGCCGTACATTTCGATGATCGCCGAAGGCTCTTTTGAAATATCGAGCAGATCGGGAACCGATGTCTGCATGCGAAACGCGAGTTCGTACTGTGAAATCCGGGTGTCAATTTCCGGATCGCCCACCACGGCTTTTTTGATTTTGTTCAGGCCCACGATTTCATCGAGCATTTCGCGGCGGGTTGCCCGGTCAATTCCGTGCGGGTCGGAAAGAAACAGCACGGGATCGCCGGTGTTGCGGAATCTGACTCCCTGATGCTGCGTCGGCAGAAAACCCGAGCCCCACAGGCGATCATAAAGCGGCTGGTCGTCGGCACGGCCTGAACCTTTGCTGGTGAGCACCACAAACGCCGGAAGGTCGTTGTTCATGGTTCCCAGACCATAACTCAGCCACGAGCCGATGCTGGGCCTTCCTGCAAGCTGAAACCCTGTTTGAAAAAACGTAACAGCAGGATCGTGATTGATCGCTTCGGTATACATGGACTTGATCATGCAGATCTCATCGGCGATGGACGCCATGTGCGGAAGAATCTCGCTGAACCAGATGCGGCCCTCGCCGTGCTGCGCATATTTAAAAATGCTGGGCGCCACGGGGAACGTTTTTTGGCCGGAGGTCATTCCCGTAAGACGCTGGCCCATTCGAACGCTCGCAGGAAGGTCTTCTGCTCGGCGCTTTTCGAGTTCGGGCTTGTAGTCGAAAAGATCCAGCTGCGACGGCGCGCCTGATTGAAAAAGATAAATAACGCGGTTGGCTTTCGGCGCGAAGTGCGGAATTCCATCAAGACCGCCGAACCGTTTTTGCTGATCCGCCGATAAAACCGCTTTTGCCCAACCTTCGTCGGCGAAAATCGTGGCGAGAGCCGCAAGCCCGAGTCCTCCGGTTCTTCTAATGAAAGTTCTTCGGTTGAACTGATCTTGAAGGCGAATCAGGTTGTTCTCATTCATTCTTTGGTCACCGTTTCGTCAAGATTGAGCAGCGCGCTCGCCGTTACCGTATAGGCGGCGAGTTCGGCAAAGTTGATGTTCATATCGGGAAGTTTTTCTCCGATCGAAAGCAGCGCGATCGCATCGTTCGGGTTGCGTTTGTAATAATCAATTCTGCGCAACACTCCCGGAAGGAGTATTTCCAACTCCTGTTGCGATGGGCTTCTTGCAAGAAGCAGCGAAAAACCGTAAGCGATTCGGCTTTGAGGTGTCGTGCCTCCTTCGCGAATCATTCTTTGGGCAAGCACGCGGGCGGCTTCGACAAACGTTTCGTCGTTCAAAAGCGTGAGCGCTTGCAGCGGCGTGTTGGTGCGTGCCCGCTTGACGCGGCAGGTTTCGCGCGCGGGCACGTCGAACGTAGTCATTTCGGGCGGAGCCGCCGTGCGTTTCCAAATGGTGTAAAGACTGCGGCGATACAGACCGTCGCCCGTATCGTGCTTGTAGTTCCGCAGGTTGCCGTAAACGTTGGTTTCATCCCAAATTCCTTCGGGCTGATAGGGGCGGACGGAAGGGCCGCCGAGTTTTTCCACGAGCAGCCCGGCAGCAAAAAGTGCCTGATCGCGGATCGTTTCGGCAGGGAGCCTAAACCGTGCGCCGCGCCACAACAGCCGGTTTTGCGGATCCACTCTTTCGCCTTCAGCGTTTTGAAAAGATGCTTGGCGATACGTTGCGCTCATCACAATCTCTTTGATCATCGCCTTCAAATTCCATTTCAGCCGAATCAGTTCGGTGGCAAGATAATCCAATAGTTCAGGATGCGATGGAAACTCGGCGCGCGTGCCCATATCTTCCGATGTTGCAACGATTCCAACCCCGAAAAACCGCTCCCACAACCTGTTCACCGTCACGCGGGGCGTGAGAGGGTTTTCGGGCGAAACGATCCATTCGGCCAATCCAAGCCTGTTGTTCGGCGCGCCTTTGGGCATGGGCGGAAGAAACGCCGGCAGCCCGGCAGTTACTTTTTCGCCGTGCTTGTCATATTGTCCGCGCGTAAGCACAAAGCATTCGCGCGGCTTATCCATCTCTTGCATGATCATCACGGTCGAAACGTTGGCCAGCACCGCGGACTTTCGATCGTTTGTTGCGCGAATCTGATCGTTGAGGTCTTCGAACCGCTTGCTGTTTTCGCTCAGGTAAAGCCGCGAAAGCTCTTTGTTTTGATCTTGGGTTCGTTTGGAATCGGCAATTGCTCGCAGCCGCTGAGCGGCATGTGCGTTCATCACTTTCACCACTTCCGCACCCGAGAGCGCTTTTCGGAAAAACATCGGATCGTCAATTTTTCCTTTGAACACGTTGCTGTTGGTGCGGCGGCCAATGGTGAAATCAACGTTGTTTTTGAGCGATCCGGTGAGTGAGTTCGTCTCCACATCAACGGGAACGCTTCGACCGTCAATATAAAGCCGCAATCCTTCCGGTTTTGCAGAGCCGTCGTAAGTAACGAACACGTGGCTCCACCGATTCATCGGCACGGTTTGGCGCGCGATAATCTTCAAACTGTTTTCGGGCCATTTGCTGATGAGATGCACCATCGGCCTTGCGCCGTCGAAGTAAAGATCCCATCCGCGAAAATCGGCGTTGGAATCCATCTTTGCGATGGCTGCGCCGTTGCCTTCGGTCGGGAAAACCCACGCGCCATAAGAAAACGCGTCAGTTTTGTCCACGTCGCCGATTTTTCCTGCGCTTACGTACCCTTCATCGCCGGTAAGAATCGCTCCGCTCGACTTGCCCTCGTCCGCCGTCACTTTTCCAATCACTTTCGGCTGATCGCCCTTGCCGTAAGTGCGCTTGGGCGAAGCAGAGAGTTGAAAACCTGCTTCGAGCGCGCTCCGAAGTTCAGCAGAAAGCGGTTCGCTCGGCAGTTTCCATCTCTTTGCAGCCGGAATGTTTGCTTCGATCATCTGATCGCGCGATTTCTGCAGTTGAACGAGGCTGCGATCGAGCTCCTCGAGCTGCGCGGCTTGATCGGGATAAGGCGCAAGCATCAGGGGCGGATGATTCACGGGACGCTCTTCACCGGTTCCCGATTCGGGCACGTTGTTGAAATAGGCAAAGATCCGATAAAAATCCCTCGTCGTGAGCGGATCATATTTGTGGTCGTGACATCTTGCGCATCCGGCAGTAAGGCCGAGCCACACTTCGCTGGTTGTCTCCACACGATCAATCACGTTTTCCACGCGCCACTCTTCGGCTATGACTCCACCTTCGGTGTTGATGCGGTGATTGCGGTTGAACGCCGTCGCGAGTTTCTGATCGAGCGTCGGATTAGGAAGAAGATCGCCCGCGATCTGTTCGATCGTGAACTGGTCATACGGCATGTTTTTGTTGAACGCGTCAATCACCCAATCGCGCCAACGCCATTGAAACCGTTCGTAATCGGCCTGGTAGCCGTTGCTGTCGGCATAGCGGGCGTAATCCATCCAGTCCATCGCCATCCGTTCGCCATATCGCGGCGAGGCCAGCAGCCGGTCTACAACCTTCTCATATGCGTTTGCAGAACGGTCGTTCAAAAACGTTTGAACCTCCTGCGGCGTCGGCGGCAAGCCCGTGATATCGAGCGTTGCGCGGCGGATGAGCGTGCGTTTGTCGGCTTCGGGTGAAGGCTTCAATCCCGCGGCTTCGAGTTTTGCGAGCACAAACCTGTCAATGTCGTTTTTGGGCCACGCCGTCTCTTTGACTTTGGGCGGAGCAAATCGAATCGGTTTGACAAACGCCCAATGCTGTTTGAACACGGCGCCTTCATTAATCCATTCGCGCAGAACCCCGATCTCTTCTTGAGTAACAGTTTTGTGGGTGAAGGCTGGCGGCATTCGAACCGTTTCGTCCGAGGCTTCAACGCGCTGCAACAGCTCGCTGTCTTCCGGCTTGAAAGGAACGATCGCGCGTCTGCCGCTGGGAAGAGTTTTGGTTGCGGCCTCGAACGAATCGAGCCGCAAGCCCGCAGTGCCCTCTCCGTTCGTGGGGCCGTGACACGAAAGACACTTGAAAAGGGTCGGCCGCACGTCGCGGTTGAAATCAATCTTCGGCTCCGGCGGCGATTGCCGAGCGAACGCGATCGCCGCCGCCGCACCGGCTGCTCCCGAGAGAATCCAAAAAACTCTCCGCATCGAGTTCATATTATCTCCGTTTGGAACGTTCCGGCGGGCGCTGTGGGTGTAAAACTGTCATTCGTGGTAGGGCCGGCAGCGGTTCGATCGGGCGTCTGGCGGCCGGAGGTGCGGTCGGCGGTTCTGATTCTGCTTGTGCTGGCGGCAGGCTGGCTGAAGGACCCCCGGCTGTTATCGCCTTCCTCGCTCAACACCGTCTTGCTGGCCGTTCCGCTGCTGTTGGTGGTCGCCTTGGGGCAGATGCTGGTCATCGTGTCGCGGGGGATTGATGTATCGGTGGGCTCGATGGTGGGGCTGGCAGGAATCTGCCTGGGGCTGATGTTCCGCAGTTTTCCGAATCTCCCGATGAGTTTGGCCGCCGGCGCGGCGTTGGGCATGGGGGTTGTTTTCGGGTTGATCAACGGGCTGCTTGTCGCGCGGCTTGCGGTACCGCCGGTTGTGGCGACGCTGGGCACGATGAGTATCTTTCGAGGGCTGACCTTTATCATTTCGAGGGGACAGCAGATTGACTCGAACGACATTCCGAACGCGCTCACCGCCTGGTCGCTGCAAGGGCCTTTCAAGATCGGTCAGTTGTCCGTGCCTTGGCTTCTGATCATCGCACTGGCGTTCTTCGCTTTGGTGTTTGTGCTCGCGCATCGAACCGTGTGGGGGCTGCGGCTTTTTGCCATCGGTTCCAATTCGGAGGCGGCGCGGTTGCGGGCGGTTCCAGTCTTCGCAACGGTCATCGGAGCGTATGCGATCTGCGGTGCGCTCGCGGGATTTGCGGGGTTGATGTACGCCTCGAAGTTCGGATTCGTGAATCCCGCGACTGCCGGTTTGGGGTTGGAACTGATGAGCATCGCGGCGGTTGTGGTTGGCGGCTGCGACATCCGGGGCGGCGCAGGAACCGTGATCGGGGCGTTTTTGGGGTGCGTGTTTTTGTCCACCGTTTTCGTGGGGTTGTCGGTGCTGCACATCGAGGCCGATTGGCAGCAGCTGGTTTATGGCGCGGTGATCATCGCTGCGCTTTGGCTGGATGCGTTGGCCGCGAAATGGCCGCGCTTCAGGAGCGCTTCGCGGTGAAGAGGGCAGAGTTGGTGCCGCTCGGTCTTCTTGCGGCGGCGATGATCGCGGGAGGCATGCTGTCGCCGCATTTTTGGGATTTGCGCTACCTGCTCGATTCCACTTCACTTCATGTTGAAACGGGGCTGCTGGTTATTGGAATGACCTTCGTCATCGCGCTTGGGCAGATTGATTTATCGGCTGCATCGAATCTGGCGCTGGTGTCGTGCGCAACGGCAAAGCTGCTTCAAATGGGGGTGCATCCCGCGGTGGGAATTTGCATCGGCATCGGTTTGGGAACGATGCTTGGAATTGTGAACGGGCTTCTGGTTGCCTATGCAAACCTGCCATCGTTTTTGGTGACCTTGGGAACGCTCGCTCTGTATCGCGGAATCGCGCAGGCGCTGATGGGTGCGGCTTCGGTGAAATTTCCTGAATCGCTTTGCGGAATTGATCGTTGGTATCTGCCGGGCGGAATCGTTCCCGTGCCGTTTGCGGTTTTTGTGGTGCTTGCGGCGGCGTTTGGGGTGGCGCTCGCCAAGACCACTTTCGGAAGGAGGGTGATCGCGATCGGCGCAAACTCCACCGCTTCCGAGTATTCGGCAATTAAGGTGAACAGAATCGTTTTGAGCGTGTTCGCTCTTTCGGGCCTGATGGCGGGAATTGCGGGAGTGATGATGGATTCCCGATTGGGCGTGGCGCGCTACGATCACGCGAGGGGGTTGGAGCTGGAGGTGATCACAGCCACCGTTCTCGGCGGAACGAGCATTTATGGAGGAAAAGCGACGATGACCGGGTCGTTCCTGGCGCTGTTGTTGATGGCCGCGGTTCATGTGAGTTTGGGCCTTGCGAATGTCAAAACCGAGATTCAACTCACGATCATAGGTGCGGTTCTGGTGCTGACGCTTGCCATCGGCGGGGTTTTTTCAGGGGCGAAGGCAGGAGGGCTTGCCGGCCGTGCCGAATAGGTGCATCGTGTCAAAAGTTTGGGTGGTTTTGTCTCTTTTGGGCATGCTGTTTTTCGCCGCATGCGAGAAGCGCGAGACCGTGCAGAACAACAGTTCCGGCTCGCGCCTGAGCGTGGTTTACATTCCAAAAAACACGGGCAATCCGTATTTCAACGAGATCGTGGCAGGCTTTGAAGAGGTGTGCAAACAGCAAGGGTGCGAGTTTTCGACGATCGCTCCATCAACCGCCGAAGCAACATCGCAGATACCGATTTTGAAAGAGCAGATTCAACGGGGCGTGAACATCATCGCGATCTCTCCAAACAGTCCCGATGCGCTGAACGCCGTGCTGGACGATGCAAGAAAAGCCGGAATCGTCGTGATAACCGTGGATGCGGATTTGGCAGGCAACGAAGCGCACCGCGATGCTTCGGTTCTTCCCACCGATTTTTCGAAAGTGGGCGAAAGCCAGATCGAACTTTTGGGAAGCCAGATCGGCTATCAGGGCGAGATCGCCATCTTGAGCGCAACGCGCGATGCGCCCAATCAAAACGCGTGGATCGCGGGAATGAAAGATGCGCTCGCGCAGCCGAAATACTCAAAAATGAAACTCGTCGAAATCGCCTATGGAGACGATGAACCCCAAAAAAGCGCCACCGAAGCCGAAGGTCTGCTGACCAAACACCCGAACCTGCGAGGAATCGTTTCGCCGACAAGCGTCGGCCTTGCAGCCGCCGCCCAGGCGCTTCAGATCGCAAACAAATATCCCAGCGTTGCGCTTACCGGGCTCAGCACCCCAAACCAGATGAGAAAGTTCGTGCAGGACGGGGTGGTCAAAGCGTTCCAGCTTTGGAGCCCGCGCGAGATGGGCAGGCTCGCCTGCTCGCTCGCAATCAGCATTAAACAGGGCAAAGTGAAGCCCGGCGAGGGCGTGGAGTTCGAGCTGCCCGAAATCGGCAAACGAAGTTTCGGGAAGAACAATGTGGTGATCACCGGTCCGCTTGTTACCTTCGACCAAAACACCATCAACGAGTACCACTTCTGATGAAAACAGTTTCGGGATTCTTAATCGTTTGCTTAGCTCCGGCTTTGTGTGCACAAACACGGCCGCCGACTATTGATCCCACTTACGGCTTTCCAGTTCCGAAACCGGTTTCCGCGCCGAAAAAACTTCCGTTGGATGCGAAATGGATTTGGAGCGATGCGGGTTCCGCCGTGATTGGCGGATCGCAAACCGAAACCTTCACGTTTTCGCGGTCGTTTTCGCTAAGAGAAGCTCCTTCCAAAGCGGCTGCCTATGTCACTGCGGACAACTTTTTTGTTCTGTTTGTCAACGGCAAAAAGATCGGAATGACCACGCCTGAGCCGAACAACGATTTTGTTTGGGACACGGCGCGGCGCTATGACATCGCATCGGCACTCACAGCCGGCACAAACACGATCCGCATCGAAGCCGTGAACGCGGGCGGGCCGGGAGGCGTGCTCGCGCGGTTCGAAATCAATGGAGCGCCGGCGTTGTTCACCGACAAAACTTGGAAAGTGGAAGGCACAAACCACAACGCTGTGGAACTCGGCGATGCCGGGATGGATCCGTGGGGAGGACGCCTGAAAGGCTGGCCCGTTCCCATTCGGTTGGAACCTGACTATCTGCGGCACCTCACGATGTTTGCGGTGGGATATTCGGACGTGAAAGATCCGACGGCGTTTTCGGGTCTTGAATCGGTGAAGAAAGGCTCGACCGCACGCATCCGCATCAACCGAAGAGGCACAGGCGAAACCAGTTTCGTGTTGGATTTTGGCCAGGAACTCACGGGACGGGTGAAAGTGACCGCCGACAAAGACGCGCGCATTACCATCGGCACAGGCGAATCGCGCGAAGAGGCGATCAACAAGCCGTGGACGAACACACAGGTTTCGCTGCGCGCGGCAGAACCGGCTTTTACGCCGTACACCGCAATGCGTTTTGCAAAAATCTCGTTCGAAACCAGCGCGCGGTTTACATTCACGTTCGATCATCTGTATTACCCCGTGGAATACAAAGGGCGGTTCGAATGTTCCGATCCTCTGCTCACGCGCATCTGGTACATGGGCGCGAACACCGTGCATCTTTGCATGCAGGAAGATATTTGGGACGCTCCAAAACGCGATCGAATGCGGTGGATGGGCGATCTGCATGTGGAAGCCGAAGTGATCAACAACGTGTTTTTTGATAAGTTCTTGTTGGAACAGACCATGCAAAGGCTTCGCAGCGACGCGCAGGGCCCAAAACCTCCGAATCAGCTTCCCAACAGCCATGTCAACGGCATTCCGGGATATTCGTGCGCTTGGCTTTGCGGGCTGGCGGATTTTCACCGCCACGTGGGCGATTTTGAGTATCTGAAAAAGCAGCATGAGCTGATCCTTTCTATGCTCGAATACTTCGAAGGCGAAATGGATGCAAACGGCCTGTTTGCTAACAAAAGGGGGCAGTGGCCGTTCGTAGACTGGGCTCCTGAATTCAACGGCGATACACCTTTCGCAAGAATGGCAACCCATCTCTTCTTTACCAAAGCAGTAAAAGAGGCGGCGTTTTTGCTTGCCGAACTCGGCGATAATCAGAACGCCGCAAAATATCGCAATTTGGCCGCAGACCTCACGCGCTGCGCACAACAAAACTTTGCCGATGCAAACGGCGTGTTCGGCGACAGGCGTCAATCCAACGCGATGGCGATCTATTCCGGAGTTGCGAACGATGAGCAAAAGGCGGCGATTTGGAACGCAGTATTGAATCCAAATTCAAAAGCGTGGGAGATTCAGGCTACGCCTTATTACAATAACTATGTGATCTTTGCGATGAGCATGGCCGGCCACACGCAAGAAGCCGTGGATTTCATTCGAAAGTATTGGGGCGGAATGCTCGCGCAGGGAGCGACGAGCTGGTGGGAAGGCTACGACCCAAAGTGGCCCAAAGAGGATTTTCACCGGCATTTGAACGCCGATAACGATAACGGCTACTTCGTGAGCCTTTCGCACGGCTGGTCTTCGGGCCCCACGAGTTTCCTTACCGAACGGGTGCTTGGAGTGAGGCCCGTTGCGGGCGGGTTCCGCGAAGCCGTGATCGAGCCCGATTTGGGCGATTTGAGTTTCGCCGAAGGCGACGTGCCGACGCCGTTCGGACTGCTGAAAGTGCGCGCCGAAAAGCAGTCAGACGGCATGAAAATCGTTTGCACGGTTCCAAGCGGCATGACCGCGCAGATCGCGAATCAAACGCGCGAATGTGTGTTGGATGGAAAAACCGTTCAAAGCGCGAAGCCGAAACTGGGTCCGGGAAGACACGTTGTTATCCTTCGCACGTAACCGGATCGTTCGTGATTTCCGAAATGATAATCTGATGGCCGTCGGGATCTTCAAAACAGAATTCGCGGCAGCCATAAAAATAAACCTCCGGCCCCCACAAGACCGTCGCTTCGTTTTGAACGCGGCGATAAATCTCCATCGCATCGTCGGTTTCCAAAACAAAACTTGCCCGAATCGCAGGCAGATCCGAAACTTCGTAAAAGGCAACGAGCACATCGCCGAACCTCAGCCCCGCGTATTCTGGGTTTTCTTCGGGCCATGCCGTTTGAACCGAAAACCCCAACAGCTTGGTGTAGAACTCGGTCGTCCGCTTGAGGCTTCGGCACGGCAATCGAACCGATAGGGCAAGGATCGAAAACACTCCCGGATTGTAGCCGAAACAAGGTAAACATTAGTGCATGGAAAGAATCTCGCGCCGCGAACTGATTTGGGCCGGGCTTTCGGCGGGCTTCGCGCTGCCGTTGGTGAAATCAGAAAAGTTTTGGAAAACTGCCGATGCGTACGCGCCCTTCAAAATGGGGATTCAAAGTTATTCCTTGCGGCATTATCCGTTCGACGAGGCGGTTTCGAAAACGCACGCGCTTGGCCTGCGCTTTTGGGAATCGTATCAAGATCACGTGCCGCTTTCACCAGATTCTGCGGCAAACGCACAGCGGTTAACCAACTTGAACAAGCAGAACATCACGTTGTGGTCGTGGGGAGTGCAAGGCTTCGATGGCGATGCCGACAAAGCAAAGAACGTTTTTGAGTTTGCAAAGGCGATGAAGATTCGGGTGATCAGCGCCGATCCTGCGCCTGAATCGTTCGAGCATTTAGAACGGTTGGTTCGGCAGTATAACATCCGAATCGCAATTCACAATCACGGCCCCGGCGCGCGATATGACAAACTGCAATCTGTGATGCAGGCGCTCAACGGACGCCATCCTTTGATCGGAGCGTGCATTGATACGGGCCATGCGCTGCGTTCAGGAGAAGATCCGGTTGATTGGCTTTCGGTTTTGGGCAAGCGGGTGTATGACGTTCATTTGAAAGATGTGAAAAATCGAACAGAATGGGCGGTTTTGGGGCAGGGCGATCTTCGCGTGGTTGAGTTCTTCAAAGGTCTGCGCAAACTCAATTATGCCAATCTGGTGGCGCTGGAATACGAAGCGAATGAAAACGATCCGATTCACGACATCGAAGCGTGTTTGCAGTTTGCAAAACAGGCTATTGCCGATTCCAAGAAGACAGGCGATTAGGGGCCGGTGCGTTCGGGCCAAAAAAGCAAAGCCAAACGCCGCAGATTGTCATCGCCGCATAACCCATTTGCGGAATCCAAGGCGCCAAACCGTGCCAGCCGAAATTGATGACGAACTGCACGCCGGCCATCATCGAGGCAGGATTCGAAACTTCCAAGCGCTCCAAAGTCATCCCGGAAACCAAACACACGATTCCCACAATCATCGCCATCCATGCGCCCAGCCGCCAGTTGCAATAAAGAGCAAACGCCGTGAAAAAATGCAATGCGGTGCCCAAGGCAAAAAACGTGAAGACCGAATGCGAATCTAATGTCGAGGCAGATGCCGCAATTCCCAACGCGCCCAACATCAGCAGCGCGCCGATTGCGACTCCCCGAATCAAAGAGGCAGTTCCAACTGCTTCCGCGCGTTCGGCAGCGATCCATTGGCCCATCAGCAAAAACGGCGTAAGACTTAGGGGTACCGAGCCGATTCCAAACCAGCCTCCGCACCAAGCGACCGCCAAAGTAGACAGCATATAAGAATCAGAAAATGCGCTGTAACAGATCGCAATCAGAATCAAAACGAGCAGATGGGTTTTGACGAGCAGCCCGCACCACGATGGTTTTCCTCGAAACGCTTCGATACCTGCCGCAACGTTGCACAAAACCGCCAAAACGGCAAGGCCTCCGACGATGCACGTTATTGCCGGATCGTTTCGGTATTCCTGTTGAATGAACTCAAACTGGATGAGCGCGTACACAATCCAATAGGCGCCCGCAGCCAGGGCGAACGCGCCGGAAATGAGGCTGAGTCTTTGGGGCGTCATCGGTTTTCTGCCGCACGTGTCTACTGAATTATGATCGGGCTCAGCCGTAAAGGCGCTTAGGTGGGCAAAGTTACGGGTTCGGGGATCTCTGCATTCCGGAACGCGGGCGAAACCGACCCGAGCACGGCAAACGCCGCGAGGCCCGATCCCATCACGACATAGATGCCGCCCGTGCCGATCGCCTCGATCAGGTATCCCGCCCCGAGCATCCCCGCAGGAAGCGCGATCCCGGCGAGCGTCGCGATTGCAGAAGAGACCCTTCCGCGGAACGCGTCGGGAGTGTCTGCTTGAATGTATGTGTCCAAGGTGATGAGCCCAAACGGGAAAAACAACCCGCTGACGAAGTTGAGGAGCGAAAACAGCGCGGCGCTCTTGACAAAGCCCATCGGTATGATCAGCGCGCTGCCCACGGCAATCGAAAACGAAAACGCCAAACCCACGCGCCGCACAGGCTTTGCATAAAGCCGGTAAGAACCGATTGCGTAACCCGCGAAGAACGCCGCCTCGAGAAGCGACAGCAGCGCAGGACCCTGCAGATGTACGCCGAACAGCCAAGTGCCCTCTTTTAAAGTTGTTTGCGCAACCGCCACATAGGCCTGCATAAACGGCGCAACGAACAGATCGAATCCGAAGTAAACGAACACGGCCATGCGCAAAACCGGATGCCCCAAAATGTAGCGCACGCCTTCGACCGCATCGTGCAGCGGGTGCTTTGGAACTTCGGTGCGTTCCGGTTTTATTTTCGGAAGCCGCGCCATGAACAGGGCGCTTGTGAAAAAACTGCAAGCGTTGATTGCAAATGCCAGCACATAAGTCAGCGGTCGGCTGATCTGATAAACCAAGCCGAGAACCATCGCGCCGACCGCGTTTCCTGCAAGCGGCATTGCGGTTTGAATCGAGGAGTTGACAGAGTTCGCTTCCAGCAGCCTTTCCATCGGCACCAGTCTTGGAACCGATGCCGTTCGTGCGGGCGCCTGAAACACAAATGCCGTCTTGAGCGCGATCACAAACACGCACAAAACCCACAGCGGCGGCGTGCGGTCCATAAAGGCAACTGCAGCCAGCCCGAGCACCACAAAACCGCACACCAGATCGCTGATCAAAAGAATTTTTCGACGATCAACGCGATCAGCCGTGGTTCCGGCGATCATGCTCATCAAGAGTGCCGTTGACACCGAGCACGCCGCGACAACGCCAACAGCTTTTGGGCCGCCGAGTTCTCCTGCCCACCACATGAACACCATAAAATGCAGAACGTCGCCAAACTGTGAAATCAGTTGGCCGATCCAAAGCTGCCTGTATCCAGGCAAAGTAAGTACGTGCGGTTTTGATTCAGGCATGAAAGGAGATTTTTCCGGTCACTGCGGGCCGATCTGGCTGCGTGACAAAAGAACGTGCAGAGGCGACTCGGGAATGCTAATGAATGATCGCGTACAACATCAAAGGCCCCTCGATTGGGTGAGAAGAAAACGGACTTTACCCAAATGCGGTTTTTTGCCGCTCGCATTGGGCAAAATGACCTATGACTGGCAATGAAAATAGCCGCCCTTTATGATATTCACGGCAATCTGCCCGCCTTGGAAGCGGCGGTTGCCGACATGCGTTCGTTCGATGTCGAAAAGATTGTAGTGGGTGGAGATGTGCTGCCTGGCCCGATGCCGAACGAAGTGATGGATCTGCTGTTCGAGCTGGAGATTCCAACCGCTTTCATTTGCGGCAACGGCGACCGCGAGGTGCTTTCAATCCGCAATGGGGCATCGCCAGAAACAGTTCCTGAACGGTATCGCGAAGCGGTCGAGTGGGTTGTTGCTGAGCTGAAACCCGCACATGCCGAAAAGGCAGCCCAATGGGCGCCGACGTTGCGATTTGGCGACGTTCTGTTTTGTCACGCAACGCCGCGCAGCGACACAGATGTTTTTTTCGAAACCACCGATGAAAACAGATTGAAACCGATGTTTGAAGAAACGGGAGCCGGACTCGTGGTGTGCGGACACACGCACATGCAGTTCGATCGGATGGTGGGCAGAGTGCGCGTTGTGAATTCCGGCAGTGTTGGAAGTCCCTTTGGCGAACCAGGTGCGTTCTGGCTGCTGATTGATGGCGGGCCCAGGCTGATGAGAACCGAATACGATCTGCGCGAAGCGGCGGAAAGGATCAGCGCGGCAGATTATCCGAACGCCCAAGAGTTCGCGCTCCAAAGCGTGCTGAATCCGCCGTCGAAAGAGCGGGTTTTGGAGCGGTTTAGGGAAGTGGAACTGCGATGAGCAGAGCGACTGGTAAACTGGCGTGCGCTTCGGGGATGTAGCTCAGCTGGGAGAGCGCTGCAATCGCACTGCAGAGGTCGTGGGTTCGAATCCCATCATCTCCACCAAACTTTTCAAGAGTGCGCTGATCGCATCGAGTCCGTCTCTTTTGATCTCTCGCGGTTTTTGTTGATTCGGCTTGGACACAGCGTCAACTGAACGCTCCTCAAAACGATCGAACGCGCAGAATACTCAGAGCGCGAAACGCCGCCACCCCCTGCCCCCTCCTCCTTTCGCTGCGCTTCAGGAGGAGGGGGTGGAGGAAAGGTCAGTGCACGGCGGCGCCGGGCTTTACCATTTTGTAAACAACTCCGGTGTCGCCGGTCGGGCCCAGCGTGGTTTTGGCAAGAACGTAGATTTCACCTTGATTGTCTTGACCAAAACCCATGATGAACTTGTTGATCCGTTTGTTTGGCGAATTGACGATGTTGATTTTCTGAACCTGCCAATCTCCGCGCGGGGTTTCTTTTGCCACCAGCAGCGTTCCGTCGGCGGCGCCGAAATCGGTGCTCCAATCGCCGAACACAAATCTGCCGCGAATGTTTTTCAGCAAGGAACCGTGATACACATAGCCGCAAACAATCACCAGCCCGATCGCATGATCGTCAACACCTGGGTGTGAGTATTCGATCACCGGAAACAAAAGCGGCTCACCGAAGTATCCGGTGTCGCTGCATGTTGGCGGCGGGTCGTTCGGGTTGTTGGGATCAAAACAGTGATTGCCTTCGCGAATGTTCCACCCAAAATTGCCGCCCAGCACGCCGATGTCCAGTTCTTCGTACAAGTTTTGGCCCACATCGCCGATAAACAGGCGATGCGATCCTTCCGAATCAAACGCCATGCGATACGGATTGCGGAAACCGTAAGCGTAAATTTCGTCCAGACCGTCTTTGCCCACGAAAGGATTGTCAGGAGGAATCGCATACGGATCGCCGTGATCCACATCAATGCGAAGAATCTTTCCAAGCGGCACATTGATATCTTGTCCGTTGCCGTGGGGGCCGTGGCCCAGGCCTTGATCGTTTGCCGCGCCGCCGTCGCCCAGCGAAATGTATAGATAGCCATCATCGGGGCCGAAAATCAGCGTGCCGCCGTTGTGGTTGAGCTGCGGCTCATCCACCAGCATCACGGTGCGTTCGGAATTCGGATCGGCCACGTTAGGATCGTTTGACACTTTGAATTCCGCGATGTGCGCTGTGTGATCCCATCCGGGCGGCGCGCCGTCGCGCAACGGGCCGCTGTAATACACATAGAACTTTCCGTTGTTTGCGAAATCTGGATGAAACGCAAGGCCGAGCAAGCCGCGTTCGTCATAACCGGGCCTCAGCGATACCATTTCGGACCGCACATCCAAAAACGGTGTTTTGAAAACGGTTCCGTCGGGCTTCATAATCCAAATCAGTCCCGTTTGATCAACGATAAACATTCGGCCCGTTTTGTCGGGCGAAGGAACCATCGCCACAGGCGCCGTAAGCCCTGTTACCATCGTTTTTAGTGCGACTTCAGCTCCAACGGGCGGATACTGTGAAATTGCAGGCCGCGGATGGCTAATCGCGACCAAACCTATCGCAAGGGCAGTAATCATGATTGTTCTCCTCTTCGTAATCGGTCTGAAAATCTCAAAAACCTGAAACCAGTACGAAAGGGCGTTTGGCGGGTTCCCATCTCCGTTGAGCATTTGTCCCCCGTAAACAAACGGGTTTGGCAGCGAGAAATAAGGCGGCCAGCCGGAACAACAGCCCCAGCTGCGAGAGTAATGTAATTTTGTCGCCGAACGGGCCGAGCCCGGCGGCAAGGTTGAATCCCATTAGCATTGAAGACCGCCTGATCCCCACAACGAACGGAGCCGAGAGGGACGCCCTCATCGGGCTGCCGTTCGTTGACCTCACCTCTCTGCACCCCGACCGCGAGGTGATCGAGTTGGTGCCGGGTGATTTCGCCCTGAAGCATCAGGTGCTGCCGATCGAACTGAGGGGAGAAACGGTGGTGGTGGCGATCGGCTCGTCGGATTCTCTGGCTGCGGCGGATGACCTGGCGGTTCTTTTGGAGCGGCCCGTGACGGTTGTGCGGGGAGATCCGGCGCTGATTCGAGAGCGGATCGAGGAGCGGTTCATCGAACAGATCATGGCCGGGCTGCCTGGGGATGACTCGGCGTATTCGGATTTCGACGACACGACCGACCTTGCCGACCTGCAGAAGATGGCGGGTGAAACGGCCGTGGTGCAGATGGCGAACCTGGTGTTTGCGCAGGCCGTCCGCGATGGCGCGAGCGACATTCACATCGAGCCTTATGAGCGCGAAATGAAGGTGCGCTACCGCATTGATGGGATGCTGCAAGATGTGATGCGCCCTCCAAAACGGATGCACGCCGCATTGGTTTCGCGCATCAAGATTCTTGGCGAAATGAATATCGCCGAGCGGCGGCTGCCGCAAGACGGCAGAATTAAACTGCAGATCGCAGGCCGGCAGATTGACGTGCGCGTTTCGATCGTGCCGACGGTGTTCGGCGAACGCGCTGTGATGCGCATTCTTGACAAAACCACGGCGATGTTCGGGCTTACCGAACTTGGGATGCGCGCAGACACGCTTCAAAAATTTCGATCCCTCATCAGTCTTCCGCACGGCATCATTCTGGTTACGGGTCCAACGGGAAGCGGCAAATCCACCACGTTATACGCTTCGCTTCAAGAGATCTGGTCACCGACCACGAACATTCTCACGATCGAAGACCCGGTTGAGTATCAAGTGCCGGGAATCGGGCAGATTCAGGTGCGGCCGAACATCGGGCTGACGTTCGCTAACGGACTGCGGAGCATCGTGAGGCAGGACCCCGATATCATCATGGTCGGCGAAATCCGCGACCATGAAACAGCAGAGATCGCGATTCATGCGGCGCTCACGGGTCACTTGGTGTTCAGCACTTTGCACACGAATGACGCGGCGGGGGCGGTGACGCGGCTTTTGGATATGGGTGTGGAACCTTATCTGGCGGCGAGTTCGTTAGTGGGAGTTGTGGCGCAAAGGCTGGTGCGCCAGAACTGTTCCGCGTGCAGCGTGCCGATCGAAGAGACCGAAGAGGCGCTGCGTTCGCTTTCCATTTCGAAAAGCGAAGCCGTAAACGGCGCATTGCAGCGAGGCACAGGCTGCGAGAAATGTTCGAACACCGGCTTTCGAAGGCGCGCGGGTTTGTTCGAACTGTTTTTGGTTGATGAAACGATTCGAAGGATGACCGTAGACCGCGCCTCTGCCGGAGTGATGAAACAGCATGCTACAAGTTCACAGGGCATGAGAACGCTGTTGGGCGACGGCCGGCTGGCAGTGTTGGACGGAAAAACCACGATCGAGGAAGTTTTGCGCGTGTGTCAGCGTGAGGAGTTTTAGGTGAGATCGTTTGCTTATGTATCGCTCGACGCTTCGGGGCGCAGGAAGAGCGGATTTGTCGAGGCGGCGGACAAAGAGGCGGCGATTCAAACCATCACGCAAGAGGGCCGGTTTGTTCTTGAGATTGCCGAGCGGCGAGCCAGGGCCCGCCCAAGCGGGACTCCGAGCCGGTCGAAAAAGGTAACGCGCGATGAACTCGCGTTGTTTACACGGCGGCTGGCCGACCTTTCATCGGCAGGGCTTCCTTTGGATCGGGTTTTGCAGGTGATTTCGGAGCAGTCGGAAAGTGAGACTCTTGCGACGGTATGCGGACAGGTGCTCGACGATGTGCGCGGTGGAATGCCGGTTTCGGATGCGCTCGCAAAACATCCCAAACTTTTTTCTGAAGTGTTCACGCAAACGCTGCGAGCGGGCGAAGCGAGCGGACAGTTTCCTCAAGTTGCTTCGAGGCTTGCGGATTTTCAGCAGATCGAAGTGACGCGCAGAAGCCAGTTCGCATCGGCGTTGATTTATCCTTCGGTGCTGACGTTTGCGGCGATCGGCGCGGTGGTGTTTCTGATTTCATTCGTGGTTCCGCGGCTGCGGACGGTGTTCGATTCGCTGGGAGCCGATCTTCCGGGCTCGACGAAACTGCTGCTAACGCTGGGCGATGTGGTGAACAAACACGGTTTGCTGATTCTGTTAGGGATTGTAGGATTGGTGATCGGTTATCGCGCGTTTGTTTCGACGCCGCAGGGCGCATTTGCGCGCGACCAAATGTTGTTGAAACTTCCGTTGGTGGGCAAAGTGATCGGCAAGGCGACGATTTCGAGGTTCGCGCGGATTTTGGGCACGCTGGTTTATGGCGGCGTTCCGATTTTGGAATCGTTGACGCTGGCGGGGATGTCTGCCGGCAATCGGGTGATCCGCGTCAGCACGGATCGGGTACGAGAGGAAGTGCGCGAAGGATCAACGATCGCCTCGGCAATGAAGGACACAGATGCGTTTCCTCCTGTGCTGATTCACATGGTGGCGATCGGCGAAGAAACGGGAGACCTTCCCAAGATGCTTTCGCGGGTGTCCGATAGTTTGGATTTCGAGGTTGACAACGGATTGCGAAGATTGATCAACACGTTTGAGCCGGTGGTCATCGTGGTGATGGGATTGATGGTTGGGTTCGTCGTGCTGTCGGTGTTGCTGCCGATTTATGCGGCGCAAAGTGCAGTGAAATGACAAGAGGTGATATATGAACAAAAGACGTAGAGCGTTCACACTGATCGAACTGATCGTTGTGATCATTATTTTGGGGATTTTGGCGGCGCTGATTATTCCGCGGGTGTTTTCCCGCTCATCGGAAGCAAAACGAGCAAAAGCCGCTTCGGACATCGCGACGCTGAGCAACGCGCTGCAGCAGTTTCGAGTGGATACCGACCGGTTTCCCACAACCGAAGAAGGGCTGAATGCGCTGGAAAATCCGCCCGCAAACATCAAGAACTGGAAAGGGCCGTATTTGACGCGCCAAATCCCGCTCGATCCGTGGGAACACGAATACCATTATGAGTATCCGGGCGCGCAGGGCGACGACTCGTTTCTTTTGATCTGTTATGGATCGGACGGCGCTCCGGGCGGAACGGGCGATGCGGAGGACATTTCCGAAGGTGACCAGTAACCGCCGCGCGTTTACTCTGTTGGAGCTGATGATCGTGGTCACGCTGATTGCGATGTGCATCGCGATCGTTGTGCCGCGGTTTGCGCCGGTCAGGCAGAGCGCCGAAACGCGCCGGTTTTATTCCGAAGCGAGGGCGCTTTTCGTGAGCGCGCGCGAGAACGCGATCACCGAAGGAACGCAGCACATCGTGCGGATCGGCGATAACAACAGTTTGGAAGAACTTATCCCCGCGGCGGATGGAAGCGGCGCGATGCAAACAGTCCAAACGCTCGCGCTTCCCACGGGAATTACGTGGGGCGATGCGAAGGTGCAGACGAATTCTGTTGACGCTGCGGGTTGGCAGATGAGTTTTCAGCCCGACGGCACCTGCCTTGGCGGGGGCATCGAATTTCAAGAAAACGGCCAAACAACCCGCAGTTTTCAGATTGATTCCAAAACCGGAAACGTAACGGTTTACACGACGAATCTCCCTGACACTTCAAGCGATGTTTGGCCCGCCGGAGAATATGAGAAACGGTTTTAGCCCAGGCTTTAGACGGGTTTTTCGACGGGGTCTTAGACGGGGTTTTACGATGGTGGAAGTTGTCATTTCGACGCTTCTTCTGTCGGTCGGAATTGTGGCAGTGGTGGGCAGCTTCGGCAGCGCGCTTTCCACTTCTGCCAAGTTGAACCAAGCCGAACTGGTGGAGCGGCTTGCGCAGCAAAAACTCGACGAAATTATCGGCACGCACACGTTCGATCAGGCGAATCTGGGTGGGGAGTTCACCGACAACGATTATGCGTGGACGGCGACGACTCAGCCGACCGGCGTTGAAAACCTCGAGGCAGTAACGGTCAGGATTACGAAAAAAGGCCGGAATGCAGAACAGGTGGCGTTGGCAACGTGCTATGTGTATGTGCCGCCGCAGAACGGAGGAGCCGGACAGTGAAAAACAGTCAGAGAGGATTGGCGCTGATCGAACTTCTGCTTTCGATCGCGTTGATGGCGCTGCTGATGGCATCGGTTGCCAAAACGTTCGAAAGTGCAAACAGTTTTGAAAGAAGAATCACGTCGCAGGATGAGTCGGCGGCGAGGCACCGGGCGTTTGAGCAGACTTTGCGAACAAAACTCAGCCTTGCAAGGTTGAGTTCGAACAACGCATCCACCGCGTCGTTCTTTCTTGCGGGAGCCGTGTTCATGGGAGGCGACGGTCAATCGTCGAACTCGATTGCCTGGACGGCAGATTCGCATCCGGCGGGGGCGTTGGTGGATTCGCAGGACGATTTCGAAACTTCCAACAGAACCGCGGGGCCGCAAGGAGGCATCGCCGAGTATTCGATTTCGATGACGCCGGTTGGCAATGCGAACGGAAAAACCGGGCTGTTTCTCCGCACCCAAATCCCGGCAGACGGCGATGCGACGCAGGGCGGTGTCGAGCAGCTTCTCGATCCCGACGTTGAACAGATATGGTTCGAGTTTTTCGACGGATTGAACTGGGTGGGCGCTTGGGATACCAGCACCATGGCGCAAAAACGGATTCCTGCCGCCGTGCAGATTCATTACCGCCTTTCGGGAGATGATGAGGAGCACACAATCCTGATTCGGCTTCAAAACAGCGACGTTACGCCGCAAAATCCTGTGGCGGCTGGAGGCGGTTCATGAGCGCAAACCGCGAGCGGGGAGTGGTATTTGTGATGACGCTGGTTGTGCTCATTGCGCTCACGATCATCCTTTCAGGCGTCGCCCGCCTTACGCACACTCAGTTCAGGGCGCAGATCAATCGGATTGATGAGATTCGCGCTCAGCGGAACGCCGAAGCGGGACTTGCGCGCGCTCTTGCGTTGTTTTCGGCGCAAACCACGCAGGCGCAGCCCGGCGTAACGGGAACCCAAGACGACTGGGCGCTTTTGGGGACGCACGGCACCGATCGGTTCTTGGTGAACGACGGCTCGTTCCGCGTGCAGATTGTGGATGCCTGCGCATTCATCAATCTGAACACCGTTACCGAAGATCAACTGATGCGCATGCCGTTGACGCAAGAGCAGATTGATTCTCTTTTGGATTGGCGCGAACCGAGCAGAAATCCCCGCCCCGACGGCGCCAAAGACGATTACTATAATGCGCTGGACAACCCGTATAACGCCAAACTTGGGCCGCTCGACACGGTTGATGAACTGCTTCTGATTCGGGGGTTCACTTCGAGGGCGTTGTATATGCCTCAGGACAATGTGGTTTCAACTGCAACCCAAGTGCAAGGTTCTCAGAACGCTCAACCCGTGCTTGCTGATCTTGTAACCGTTGCGTCGGCATCCAGAAACATCACGCCTTCGGGGCAGACAAAACTCAACGTGAATACGGCGACTCAGCAGCAGTTGACGCAAAGAGGGCTGCCCGGCCCCCTGGCGCAGGCGATCATTCAGCGCCGCAACACGCAGGGAACGTTTACGGATATCGGAGACGTACTTCGTGTGCCGGGAGTGAACAACAACACGGCACGAACCATTTTGGATAACCTAACCACGACGGGGGGAACGCAACTGACAGGCTTGATCAATCTCAACACCGCATCGGAATCGGTGCTGAATACCGTCCCGAATTTAACGCCGGACATCAGTGCGGCGATCGTTGCCCAGCAGCAGACGGGGTTTGTTTCCGTGGCCGACCTGTTGAATGTGCCTGGCTACAGCATGCAGCTGCTTCAGCAGACGGCCAGGTATTTCAGTGTGCAGTCGCAGTCGTTCGTGGTGCGGTGTCTTGGAACTGCCGGGCGGGTTCAAGCGGCGATTGAAGCGTGGATTACGGTGGACCAAAACGGCCCGCGGGTGGTGCGCATAGATCCGAAAGACAGTTCGGTGTGGACGACGCGGTGGCGGTGGCCTTCTGATACGGCGGCAGATATTGATCTCGAGGTTGCACAGCAGTGAGTCATCCTGAGCTGAACGGCGTGGTGGTGGTCGAATGGGCGCCGAACAAAGTCCGCGCTTTTGACGCGCAGTCGGGACGATGGAAATCAGGAGACTCCGTGGCGTCGGTTGTGGCGCCTGGAAGCAGCGTTGTGATCGCTCCATCGCGGCGGGTGACGTATTTGAAGTCGGTTCGCGTTCCGAATGTGCCGCCGAGCGAAGTCAGGCAGATTCTAAATCTGCAGCTCAATCAACTGCTTCCGATTAGTGCAAGCGATGCGGCAACCGATTTTCGATTGACGAACGATGTGACATCCGAGGGTCGGTTAGCCGTGGTTTGCGCAGTGAAATCGGAGCTGCTGGATCAGATCGAACGCGAGGCGAAAGATGCGGGGGCACAAATCAAGCGGGTTGTGCCGGCAGCATTCGGTTCGGCGCTTCTTGCAAAAGAAAGAGGCCTTCGCGATTGCGCGGTTTTGGAATATACGCCCGACGGGCTGGCATTGGATCTGATCGCCGATGGCGAGCTTCGTTACAGCAGGCTGGCGCCCGATGTTAGTTCAGAACATGAAATCGCAAACGAACTGAAAAGGACTTTCGCGGTTGCGGGAACATCCACCGATCAGATTCTGGCCGCAGGCGGTCTTCCGGCCCGGGAAGCGACGCAGAGTTCCGAGCTCGGATCGGCCGAGATGCTGGCTCATGTGAACGCCGACGCGTTGGGCATCTCTCTGGTCGCTCCACATGTGATTGCGGCGCGCGAAGCGAAGGCGCGCTCATCAAAAGCGAGGCTCGCGGTCTTTTCTACTCTTGCAGCGGCGCTGATCTGGATTGTGGTGTTTTTGCAATATGCCGACGCGAGCCGGAAACTGAGCGAGATTTCGGCAAAACAGCAGATCGCTTTGCAATCGGCGACGGCCATCAAAAACGCAGAGCAATCCAAGCTGAACGCATCGCTGCAGAAGCAGCAGATTGTGGAGCGTGCGTTTCACCCCGCTCAGCCCGCAGCAGATGTGGCGTCGGTCGTTTCGAACTGCGTGCCTTCCGGCGTTTGGCTCACCGGGTTGATCTTTGAAAAAGGCAAGCCGCTGCAGATTAGGGGCAGCGCGCTTTCTTCGCAGCAAGTTACCGAGTTCATGCAGCGGCTGGGGAATTCCGGCCGTTTCCGCGATGTGAAACTTGCTTTCATGAACAACGCGGGCAGCAACGCATTCAACACGGTGCAGTTTTCTGCGACCGCACATGTGATTGGAAATCTGCCGCTGGTGGATAAAACTGCGGGAGGCACGCGGTGAATTTTGGACGCAGAAGTTCGGAGCGGCTTCTTACGGCGATTCCTTTGGCCGCGGCAGCGCTGTTCATCGTTGGGCTTGTGATGGCGGTTCGGCCAAAAGACGCATCCACGGCACAAAGCAGCGACTTGATGAAGCGCGAAGCGGAGGCGAGGGCCGAAACCGCCCGCTTGAAGGGCCGCTTATCCGAAAGCAGTGCATTGGTGAAGGCGTTGACTTGGGTGGGCGAAGCGGAACAGATCGAAACCGAGGCGGCCAGGCGGGTTACTGCGCTGGCAAGAGAGTCCGGGCTGAAAATGGTTGCCTTCAGACCTCAGCGTCCCACCGAAAGCGGAGGGCTGATTCAGCAGCCTTATGTGATCTCATTGGAAGGCAGGTTCCCGGCGGTGGTGAGATTCGCGGCGAGGCTGGGAACTCCCGAGACGAGGCTCCCGGTAACAGTTTTACAGGTGGCTTCCTCGGACGCCGCGACCGACAGCGTTACGGCTTCGGTGGAGGTTGTCGCCTTGCGGGAATCTACCGACGTGACGGGAAACAAAACGAAGTGAAAATCTCGAGGCCGATCGTTTATGGGGGGATAGGCGTCGTCGCGGTGGCGGCTTATCTGTGGACGGCGCCGGCCGCCCCGAAGGCTTCGAGCAAGCCGAAAAGTTCGAGCCTGAAACCGAAGGCTCAGGATTCGGAGTTTACGGCCGAGGACTATTCGCGGCGATATGAGCCGTACACTCAGGCCGCAAAGAACGTTTTCATGCCGGCTGGCGGTTCGAGCGCCGGCACCCCTTTGCAGAGGCCGGATGCGATCCCCCCGTCATTCGCCGCGAACGAGCGCGACTGGATGTACACGGGTACGGCCGAGATTGACAGCGTGCCGGTGGCTCTATTTGAAAGCGCCGCCACGCGCGAGGGGGTTTTCTTGAAGCAGGGAGAACATTGGAAAAGTTCGGTCGTTATGCAGATTGGGCCGGATTTTGTTGTGCTTGCTGGGGCGGACGGCGAAACGTACCGCGTGAAGCTGATACCGTATGATATGGCGGCGGCCGCCGGGCCCCTGGATGTATCGAGCGCGGCCAGCCGCGCGGTGAATCCGGACGTAACCGTGACGCCGGAACAAAACAGTCTGCAGCCGATGCGCCGAGGAAGAAACAATGGTTAGAAAAGTTTTGATTTTGTGTGTGCTGCTTCTGCCGTTCGCGCTCAACGCGCAGTTCGATTTCGGCTCGGGTTCGAGCGGGTCGTCTAAGCCGTGGGAGCAGTTCAAACTTCCCAACAAAAAAATCAAACTGGATTTTCGCAATGCGAATGTGGACATGGTGATTTCGCTGTTTTCGAAGACTTCGGGGATTTCGATTGTGAAAGATCCGAGTTTGACGGGTCCGATTAGTTTAACCAGCGCGGGCGCGATCAGTTTGGGTGATGCTTTTCAGATGCTCTCGACGACACTGAGCCTGAAAAACTTCGACATGACGAAGGAAGGCAACCTGCTGGTGATCAAAGCGCGGCCGCAGCGGGGCGGGGCGGCGGGCGGCAGAGGCAATTTCAACATGAGTTCGCTGACTCCCGATATGATGGCGCAGTTGTTCAGCGGCGGCGGCGGCGGATCGAGCGAACTTCGGGTGTATCCGATCGAATATGCCAACGCGTCGCAGGTTGCGCGGGTCATCAACGATGTTTTCGGAAACGGCCAATCCAACAACGGCAATCCGTTTCAGTTTTTGTTTGGGAATAACGGGCCAGGCGGCAACAATCAAGGAAGAAACTTCGGCGGCAGGTTTGGAGGCGGTTTGGGAAATACGTCGAACGTGCGCGCTTCGTCGGACGATTACAGCAACACAGTGATTGTGAACGCTCCCGCGCGCGATCAGACGCAGGTTGCCGATCTGATCAAGCAGATTGACAAAAACATCGAGCAGCCGTTGCATCCGCGCGTTTTCGTGTTGAACTATGCGAGCGCGGCTGACTTGGTGCCCGTGGTTCAAAACGTATTGATTTCGAACGCGCCCAAAGGCCGCGGCGGTGCGGGCAATTCGAACGTTCCGATCGAGCAGAGGTTCCAGCAGATGTTTCGAACGGGCAGCGCACAAGCCGCATTTGGAACGGTTGTTGCGGATGCGCGGACGAACGCGCTGGTGGTAACTGCCACCGACGAGAACCTTGCGGTTTTGGAAAAGGTGATTGCCGAGCTGGATAAGGAAGTGACGTATCACGAATCCACGTTTGTGTTTCCGTTGGTGAATGCGCGAGCGGATCAGATGGCGACGCTCTTGTCGCAAGCCTTTGGGCAGCGCACTACGGGCAGCCGGACGGGCACGTCGGGCTTCAACCAAGGGTTTACGAATCGCAATACGAACAACAACAACAATCGCAACAACAATAACAACAACCGGAACAACCTGGGCGGCGGCGGTGGATTCAACGGAGGCGGCGGGCTGCAATCGCAAAACGACTCGAGCGACACGGCGCTTGAAGTGCCGCTTCAAAACCCCGCGCTTGATTTTGGCGAACTGTATACCGACGTGGCGGTGCAGGGCGGAGTGTTTCAGCAGTTTTTCGGTGGCGGGCAGCAGAACCAGCAGCCCACCCAAGGCAGAGATTCGCAAGGCAGAATTGTGAACGTGCGCGATTTGAGCGGACAAGTTACGGTGATTCCCGATCCGAACACGAACTCTTTGATCATTGTAACGGGCCCAGAAAACGTGGACATGATCCGCCAGATTTTAGGGCAGCTCGACAAGATTCCCGAGCAGGTGATGATCGAAACGATTATTGTGGAAGCGACGCTTGACTCATCTTCGAAGTTGGGTGTGGAATGGAACTTCGTTCAGGGCAAAGCGTTCGGCGACAAGAATTCTACGGGCAACGTGGGGACAAACTTCGGCCTTGGCAATGCGAACCCGCCTTTGCAAGGGTTCAAATACACGTTGACGGGCGGGAATCTTACGGCGTTTTTGAACGCGCTGCAAACCGATCAGAAGTTTCAGGTGCTCTCGACTCCTCGAATCTTCACATCAAACAACGTTCAGGCTGAAATCAACATCAGCCAGCGGGTTCCTTATGTTTTGAGCACGCGCGAAGATACGAACGGAAACCTCACGTTCAACTATGCGTTTCAAGATGTGGGAATCGTTCTCACCGTTACGCCGCGAATCACGGCGAACGGCGTTGTGACGATGGACGTGACGCAAACGGCGAACGATCTTCAGGGCTTCACCGATTTCAACGCTCCGCTGATCAATCAAAGAGAGGCGCAAACCACGGTCTCGGTAAAAGACGGCGAAACCATCATTTTGGGTGGAATCATCCGCAAAACCGTTACCAGCACAACAAAAAAGATTCCTCTGCTTGGCGACATTCCGATTCTTGGAAATATTTTCAAGACGACCGACAAAGACAACGTGAAAACCGAGCTGCTGGTGTTTCTAACACCGCACGTGGTTCGCGATCCGGAAGAAGCCAAGAAACTGAAAGAAGAGGAACAAAACCGGCTGAGCAAAGCCGCACAAAACGCTGTTAAAGAAGCAAATCCGCCGAAGAAAAGCGGCGGCGAAAAAACAACGTCCACCGGCGGCGGTGGAAAGGGGAACTAAATCACTATGACACGTTCAATTAACTCAGTTATGCGAACCGCGATCGGCCTGTTCGCCATCGTGTTGTTCGCCGCGGCGCTTGCCCAAGGCGGTGCCGGCACAGGCGGCGGAGGAGGCGGCGGTCGAGGCGGCTTCGGACAACGCGGCGGCATGCGGGGCAACATGGGCGATCCGTTCAACCTTGCAATGCGCGCGGACGTTCAAAAAGAGATCGGAGTCACTGCCGATCAAAAAACGAAACTCGATGAACTTCAGAAGGCGCAGCAAGACGCGATGCGCGAACGCATGCGAAATGCTGGTGGAGGCGGCGGCGGAGGCAGTTTTGACCCGGCGGCAATGCAAGCCGAAAGAGAGAAAATGCGCGCCGAAAACATGAAGAAACTCGAAGCGATCTTGAAGCCCGATCAGATGAAAAGGCTGAAAGAGATCAGCATTCAAGTGCAAGGCAATCGCGCGATCCTCGATCCGGAAGTTCAAAAAGCCCTCGGGCTTAGCGACGACCAAAAATCGAAGATCAAAAAACTGCAAGACGATCTATCGTCCGCAAACCGCGCGCTGATGGATGACATGCGAAACGGAGGGGACAGAACCACCTTGCGCGACCGCATGACCAAAAACAATGAAACGTTCAACACCGAACTTGGCAAACTGCTCACTGCCGATCAATCGGCGAAGCTGAAAGCCATGGGCGGAAAGCCGTTCAAACTGGAAACGCCATCGGGCGGAGGCGGCGGAGGCTTGTAACCAAGCAATCAATTCCATTCAAATTGGCCGCCTTGGTTCAAAAGGCGGCCTTTTTTATCGCTTGCAAAAGACCGGCTATCAGCCCCGCCTTGTCTGCAAGCGGCTTGAATCCACCACAAACCACCTGCACACTCTCCGCATCGTCCACCCACGTTTTGGCGGCAAATCCGAGCTCGACCTCGGCTCCGTCGGCCAAATGAATTCGATGAGAAAACAGATTCCCATACTGTTCCAAACCCTGTTTCACAATGCGTTCTTCGAGCACCGACTTCGCATCCAACGTGCGATAGAGTTCCGGTGATTCGCACAGCACAATCAGATCAAGGTCGGAATCGCTCCGCGGTTCGCCGCGGGCCCACGAGCCTGCAAGGGCAAGCGCAAGAATGTCGTTTTGGCGCTCGGTCCATCGGCACACAGTCTGCGCGAGTTCGGCCGCACGTTGTTCGTTCAGTTTTTGTTCCAAAGGCTGCTTGTGGCAACCACATCATCTACCAGTTTGTCCAAGTGCCGTTTCAGAATCGCCGCCGTCAGCGCGCGGTTTTCAACTGCCACCCCAAGCATCAGGCTTCCCTTGTCCGAAACATAAAACATCGTGGGCTGAATCTGCGCGTTCCGTTTCAGCATCGCGGCGTTTTTGGAAGAACTTTCGGCAGGAGCATCGCCCAAAAAGCAGGTGAGCCAGATGAAGTTGCGACTCGGGCTGATTTCAAGCGCAACGGGGACGGTGAAGTCCGTCCGCTTTACGGTGATTTCCCACTTCTCCTTGCCGGGATCGGAAACCAACACTTTCGGTTCATAGCCCAAACCTTCAATCATGCTTTTGAGTCCAGCGGCGTCGAGCTGCCCCGCTTGCGCAGGGCTCGCAATCGCAAAATAAGCCGGCGCAAGCACACAAAGCGACGCGGCGAATGAACATGCACAAACCGCAGCGATCTTTTTCATCTTTCCTCCTCGTTGGTCTTTGAAACCGGTCACCGACGCGCTGCCCAGCGCACGGCCTCGGTAATCATCTGGACGAATTTCGGCTCGCTATAGGACTCTTTGGTGTGCCCAAGCGCCGTATAAAACGCCCTGCCCCCTTCGAAATCATGGCACCAGATGATCGGGTGATCTTTTCCCATGAGGCCGCCTTGAAACGTGGATTCATCCACCGTCGCCAAAACGTGAACGCGCGAACGGGGATTCGATTTGAACGAATACCATTCGTCGGTGCGCACCCATTCCGAGCCGAGGTGTTTGGTCGCGGGGTGGCTGGAATCTTCGATATGAATCGTTGCTTGCTGAATGGCCGGATGTCCGGCGAAATACGCTCCCACCAACTGTCCATACCACGCCCAGTCATATTCGGTGTCGCTTGCGGCATGAATTCCAACATAGCCGCCGCCTGATCTGATGAACCGTTCCATGGCCGACTGCTGCTTTTCATCCAGCACATCACCTGTGGTCAGCAAAAACATCACAACGTCAAAGTTCTTGAGGTTGTCGTTCGAAAAAAGATCGGCGTCTTCGGTAAAGCAGACGTTCCAGCCCTGCCCGGCACAGATCTCCATCATCATCTTCTTTCCGTCGGGGATCGAGTCGTGACGAAATCCTTTGGTTTTGGAAAAAACCAACACGCTAAGGGAGTGCGCTGGAGTGGGCGTGTACGCGCCCCCAAGAACGGCGGCGAAAACGGCGGAAATGAGGGCGGCTGCCATGATCGTTAGTTATATCTCAATCGCCGGGATGCAAAAACAACGGTTTGCATTTGAACTCCTTCGCGAGCCGCTTTCCGGCTCTTTCTCCCAAAACGCAGAGCGCCGTCGAGAGCGCGTCAGCCGCCGCCCCATCTTTGCCGATGACCGTAACCTGAACGCGGTTGGTCACGCCGATTCCAGTTCGGGGGTCAACGATATGGGAATACCTTCTGCCGCCGATCTCCACAAACTGCTCGGCATCGCCGCTGGTTGAAACCGACGCGTTCTCGATCGCGATCACCCGAGATTTGCCGATGCCGATTCTCCATTCGCGATTGGGCGGCGGGTTTCCCGCCCGAATGTTGCCTCCGGCTTCGATCAAAAAAATCGAACAGCCGGCGCGGCGGATCGCGGCAGATGCCGCATCGCAGGCGTACCCTTTCCCGATGCCTCCCAAATCGAGTTTCATTCCGGGCTTCAAAAGCTGGATCGTGCGGCGCGATGGATCGAGCCGGACAAACCGATAGCCGACCTCACGCAGGGCCTCTTGAATCGCCTGTTTTGGGGGCAGCCGCTTCGTTTCCCGCGCGCGGCGCCATAGCGCCACCACCGGGCCGCACGTGATGTCGAAGGCGCCATGCGACTTGGCAGAGATTTTTTGAGCGATGGAAACCACTCTGAAAAGATCGGGGCTTGCCTCGACGGGGCGCTGCGCGGCCTTTTCGCAAAGGCGCATCAGTTCGCTTGCCGGGCGATAGTCGCTCATCACGTCTTCCAATCGCGCAAACTCGGCAAACCCGGCTTTGGCAGCGGCTTCTGCCGCCTCGCTGCTCGCGGAATACAGCGTGATGGCAACGCGCCCGCCCATGTGCAGCTGGCTATACTGATAGCGTGTGAGTTCGCCGCCGACACGGCCGATATCCGAAACCGTCAATACTGAAGCTAACAAGATGTTCACAGCCGTCCTATCCTTCGTTTTTCACCTTCAAACGCCGTTCGAACAGAAGATACCGGGCAGTTTGGTGTCATTCAAAATGATCCCGCTGCCGCCCGGCTCGATTTTGATTCAAGGCAAAGAAGTCAAAATCCAAAACATCGCCATCGGAGAGACCGAGCTGCCGTGGGATGTGTTCGACATTTACGCCTTTAGTCTTGATCTTTCGTTGGACGAGCGGGCACAAGGCGTAGACGCGCAGGCAAGGCCGACCAAACCGTACGGCGCTCCCGACAGGGGGTTTGGACATTCGGGCTATCCTGCGCTCAGCATGACCTATCATTCCGCCGAGATGTTCTGCAAATGGCTCTCGAAAAAAACGGGCAGAACGTACCGATTGCCGACCGAAGCCGAATGGGAGTATGCGGCCAGGGGTGGAGCGGCAGATCTGCCGGCAGACCTGAGTGCGGTCGCTTGGTTCAGGGAGAACTCGGAGTTCAAAACCCACCCGTGCGCAAAGAAGCAGCCGAACGCATGGGGTTTGTACGACTGTTTGGGCAACGCAGGCGAGTGGGCGGCCGGAATGGACGGCAAGCCGGTGTTGTGCGGTGGCACCTATCGCGATAAGAAAGAAAATGTGGGGTTTGGCGCTCGGGCTTTGCAGCAGCCTTCATGGAATCAGACCGATCCGCAGAATCCGAAGAGCCCTTGGTGGCTTTCCGATGGCGGGTTCGTGGGTTTCCGGGTTGTCTGCGAGCGATAAATCGGCTATGCTTTGCTTATGGGAAACAAGAGTGATCTCACACGCCGAGAGTTTTTGGTGACCTCTGCCGCCGCCACAGCAAGTCTGGCCATTCCGATGAACGTGTTTGCCGAATCCAGCGCCGAACTGAAGGTTGGGCTGATCGGGTGCGGAGGCCGCGGCACAGGAGCCGCAGGCGATTCGGCCAATGCCGATCCGTCGGTGGTTTTGTGGGCTATGGGCGATCTGTTTCAGGACCGGCTGGATGGTTCGCGCGCCAATTTAGAAAACGGGCTCAAGGAGCGTTTCAAGGCCAAAGATCGGCAGTTTGTGGGCTGGGACGCTTACAAAAAAGTGGTGGACAGCGGCGTTGATCTGGTGATTCTTGCCACGCCTCCTGGCTTCAGGCCGAAGCATCTGGCCTATGCGATCGAAAAGAACAAGCATGTGTTTATGGAAAAGCCGATCGGCACGGATGCTCCCTCCGTTCGGTCAGTGATCGAATCGGCAAAACTGGCGGAAAAGAAAAAACTGAACATCGTGGCGGGCACCCAGCGGCGGCACGATGTGGCGTATCGTGAGGCGATGAAACGGATCCACGACGGCGCGATCGGCGAGGTCACCTCGATGAACTGCTATTGGAATCAGGGCGGGCTTTGGATGGTTGCACGAAAGCCCGAATGGAGCGATGTGGAATGGCAGCTGCGCAACTGGCTGTATTTCACTTGGATTTCGGGAGACCACATCGTGGAGCAGCATATTCACAACCTTGATGTTTGCAACTGGGCGATGGATGCGCATCCGGTGAAGGCGATCAGTCTGGGCGGAAGGCAGGTGAGAACGAGCCCGAACTACGGCCATATTTTTGATCATTTCGCCACCGAGTTTGAATATGAAAACGGCGTGAAGATGGTGAGCATGTGCCGCCAGCAAGACGGCACGGCAAGCAGGGTGTCGGAATACATCGTTGGGACAAAAGGCACTTCGGACGGCAACAACTTCATCAAAGGATCGAATCCGTGGATGTTCGACGGCGACCGTCCAAATCCGTATGTAGAAGAGCACAAACATCTGATCGAAGCGATCAAAACGGGCAAGACGATTAACGAAGGTGTGCGTGTAGCGGAGTCAACGTTGACGGCGATCATGGGCCGGATGGCGGCGTATACGGGTCAGGAGATCAGTTGGGATCAAGCGATGAATTCGCAGGAGAAACTGTTCCCCGATGAAGTTGCGTTTGGCGATAAGCCCGTTCCGAGCGTGGCGATGCCGGGCGTGACGAAGTTTTCGTAATCGAGTAAAAGACGCAGAATGCCGCGCGTCCAGGTTCAGGATCTTGTTGTGGAGTTTCCCGGCGTGCGCGCGCTCGACCGGGTGAGCCTCGAGTTTCAGCCTGGCGTGGTGCACGGGATTATCGGAGAAAACGGCGCGGGGAAATCCACACTGATGCGGGTGCTTGCCGGGCTTCAGTTTCCCACTTCGGGATTCGTGATCATCGAGGGCTGCCCAGTCGCGCTCAGGTCGGTTCGAGATTCCATATCGCAAGGCATCTCGATGATTCACCAAGAACTTAATTTGGTGGATGAACTGACGGTTGCTGAAAACATTTTTTTGGGGAAGGAGATCGGACGCTTTGGACTGCTGGACAAAGCAGAAATCTGCGCGCTGGCCGAAAAAAGCTTGGCAAGAGTCGGCGCGCAGATTTCTGCAAAGACGCTGGTGGGAAGGTTGAGCATCGCGCAGAAGCAGTTGGTCGAAATCGCAAAGGCGCTTTCAGACGATGCGTCGCTGTTGATTATGGATGAACCCACGGCGGTGCTGACCGAGCACGAGACCGCCGATCTTTTCGCGCTGATTCGCCAGCTGCGGGAATCGGGGGTTGGAGTTCTTTACATATCGCATCGTTTGAACGAAGTCGAGGCGATTTGCGACACGGTAACGGTGATGCGAGACGGGCGCGTCGTAGGCACATTTGAAAGAGGCGCGCTGTCGCCCGCTGAAATGGCGGCTCAGATGGTGGGACGGCCGCTCGGCGATCTGTTTCCTGCCAAGATCGAAAGCCCTCGAAAGAAGATGGTGTTGAAAGTCGAATCGCTGTGCGGAGATCCGATGCCTTTGGATGCGAGCATCGAACTTTGTGAGGGCGAAATTGTTGGGTTTGCAGGGTTGGTGGGTTCGGGGCGCACCGAGTTCGCGGAAACGTTAGTTGGTTTGCGCAAGAAACTGCGCGGCAAAGTGGGGCTGTTCGGTTCCGAAACGAAACTGCAGTCGGTGCGGGCTTCATCTTCGGCTGGGTTGGCGTACGTTTCCGAAGACCGAAAAGGCGCAGGGCTGATTCTGCCGCTGAGTGTGATTCAAAACGTGACGCTGCCAAACCTCGACGCATATGCGCACCCGTTTCTCGATGCGAAACTGGAGCGGAAGGCGGCGGAGCGATGGATGCAATCGCTAAGCATCAAGGCGGCGAGGCCGGAATCGGCGGTGATGTTTTTGAGCGGAGGAAACCAGCAGAAAGTTTCGATTGCCAAATGGCTGGAACGCAAGCCGAAGATTCTGATTTTGGATGAGCCGACGCGCGGCGTTGACATCGGCGCAAAGCGCGAAATCTACGATCTGATTTTTAAATTGGCGCTCGAAGGCATGGCGTGCATTGTGATCTCTTCGGAAATGACCGAACTGGTCGGATTGTGCCACCGCGTTTACGTTTTTCGCGAGGGCCGAATCGTCGGATCGCTTGCGGACGATGCGATCACCGAACAGGCGATTATGACGCTGGCCGCGGGAGTCGCGGCGGCATGAAAAAGTGGGTGGAGTTTTTCGAGCGGTACGGCGTGCTGATTGCATTCGTGCTGCTGTTTGTGATCAGCGCCGCAATCCGTCCCGATGTGGTTTTGAAGCCGGAGAATCTAAAGAACCTCGTTAATCAGAACGTGTCGGTCGGAATCATCGCGATCGGAATGACGCTGGTGATCATCACGGGCGGAATTGACCTTTCGGTTGGAAGCATGCTTGCGCTTTCTTCCGCACTCTCTCTTTTGGCGCTTCGCAAAGCGGTTGGCGATCACGGATCGGAGGCTGCTGCGTCGCTGATCGCGTTTCTGGTTTGCGTGGGTTCGGCGGCGGCGATGGGCGCGTTCAACGGTCTGATGGTCGCTTATGCGCGGATCGTTCCGTTCATCGCGACGCTCGTGGGGCTGGTGGGATTTCGATCGTTATGTTCGGGAATCGCCCAAGGCGGAGAGATTCGTTCGGCGAGCGACACGGTTTTTCCGGCGCTCGGAAACGGCGGCCTGCCGGTGCCGTTTCTTCACATAGACGGCGGCGGGCCGCTGGTCATCACTTATGGAATGCTGCTGTTCGTCGGCTGCGCTTTTGCGGCGGGGTTTGTGCTCAACTGGACGAAACTGGGCAGGCACCTGATAGCCACCGGAGCGAACGAGCGTGCGGCTGTGTATTCGGCTGTGCCGACCAAGCGGGTGAAGTTCATCGCCTATGCCCTGATGGGCGTGTTCACCGGCCTCGCGGCGTTCGCGCAGGTTACGAGGATGAACTCGGTGGCTTCGGGGACGATGGGGCAGTATTACGAGCTGGACGCGATCGCGGCGGTGGTGATCGGAGGGACTTCGCTCAGCGGCGGGAAGGGCCGAATTTGGGCGACGGTGGCCGGCGTGCTGATGCTGGGCCTCATCTCGAACATTCTTACGATCAACAGCGACAAGATCAGCGTGTACTACCAGGGGGCGGTGAAGGGCGGCATCATTTTGGCGGCGGTTCTGCTACAGCGCTCGCGCTCGGAGTAAGATTCTCACCAACCGTTTGGGAGGTTGAGAATGCGATCCGTGTTGCGCCTGTTTTATTTGGGTTTCTCGGTTTTGATGGTTTTGGTGTTGGCTTCGTGCAGCGGAGGCGGCGGAGGCGGCTCGGCCGGCGGCTCTTCGAGCGGGAAGAAACTCCGCATCGGCGTTTCAATACCGGCGGCCGACCACGGCTGGACGGCAGGAGTCGTTTGGTGGAGCAAGCAGGCCACCGAACTGTATCCCGATGTGGAGTGGACGGTGGTAACCGCCGAGACCTCGGACAAGCAGATCAAAGACCTCGAGGACATGATGGTCAAGGGCGTGGATGCGATTGTGGTTCTGGCAACCGAAAGCGCGCCGATCACTCCGATTGCCGAAGAGATTCACAAACGCAAGATTTTGCTGATCAACGTGGATCGCGGATTTTTGAAGCCGGTTGCCGATATTTTTATCGAAGGCGACAATAAGGCTTTTGGCAGAAAGTCCGCGGAGTATATGGTTCAAAGACTCGGCGGCAAAGGCAAAATCGTGATTTTGGAAGGAATCCCCTCGACGGTGAACACCGACCGCGTGGAGGCCGCAAAAGCCGTGTTCAAAGCGAATCCCGGCATCGAGATTTTGGATTCGCAAACCGGAATGTGGAACCGCGAAAAAGCACACGACGTGATGCAGACGATGCTTTTGAAATTCAATCAGATTGACGCCGTTTGGGCGCAAGACGATGACATGGCCGAGGGCGCCGAACAAGCGATAAAAGAGGCGGGCAGAGAGAAACAGATCTGGATGCTCGGCGGCGCTGGCAAAAAAGAGATTGTGAAGCGCGTGAAAGACGGCGACTCGATGTTCCCTGCGGACATCACCTATCCGCCTTCGATGATCGCCATAGGAATTCATCAGGCGGTTTCCGTTCTTAGAGACGGCAAACGAGAAGAGATCATGAAGTTCATGCCTCGGCACATGGTGATTGACGTGGACATGATTCTGCCTGATAACGCGGATCGTTATTACTTCCCCGACTCGGTGTTCTAATTGAAAATTCATGGTTGAACTTTTGGTGTCTGCGCTCGTTCACTGCGTCCCGCAGGCTTCCTTCAAGAACGTCATGATTTCGGGCGGAGGCTCCGGTGGGTTCAATCCGTGCGAGCCAAGCATCGCGGTCAGTCGCACCAACAGTTCGAACATCGTTGCGGGATATGTGCTGGACGGAGTTGCCACAAGCGCCGACAGCGGGAACAGTTGGACCGTGGGCAAAATGAAATCGAAGTTCGGTGTGTGGGGCGATCCCACGCTCGTTTCCGACTGCTTGGGAAACTTTTATTATTTTCATCTTTCCAACACAGGGGGCGACGGCTGGATTGACCGCATCGTCTGTCAAAAGTCCACCGATGGAGGCAGAACTTGGACTGACGGCGTTGGCATTGGGCACAATCCTCCCGCCGATCAAGACAAGCAGTGGGCGGCCGCCCACCCCACGAAACCGTGGGTTTATGTTACGTGGACGCAGTTCGATCAGTACGGTTCGCACGATCCGAAAAAGATGTCGAACATCATGTTCAGCATGTCGAAGGATGCGGGAACAACGTGGTCGAAAGCCGTAAAGATTAACACGATTTCGGGCGACTGTTTGGATGACGACGGCACGACCGAAGGCGCCGTTCCTGCCGTGGGAAGCGATGGCACGATTTATGTAACCTGGTCGTGCGGCGGTGTCATCTGGTTCACTAAATCAACAGACGACGGAAACAGTTGGCTTTCTTACAATCTGCCGATTGCAAGACAGTTTGGCGGATGGAACATGACGATTCCTGGAGTCGAGCGCGCAAACGGCATGCCTGCGCTGATGATTGACAACAGCAAAGGTCCCCATAAAGGAAGTTTGTATCTGGTGTGGGCAGATCAGCGCAATGGGGCAGCCGATAGCGACATTTTGTTCATGCGTTCGACAGATAAAGGCAAAACATGGTCGAATCCTATGACTGTGAATCAAGACAAGTCGGGAAGGCACCAGTTCTTTCCGTGGATGGCAGTAGATCAAACTTCTGGATACATTTACGTTGTGTATTACGATCGGCGAAGCTACGCCGACAACCAAACGGATGTGATGGTTGCGTTTTCGACGGATGGAGGCGCAACGTTTCAAGAACGCAAGATCAGCGAAACGCCTTTCACTCCCATCGAATCGAAGTTTTTGGGTGATTACAACTGCATTTCGGCGAACGGAGGCATCATCGCCCCGATTTGGACGCGGATGGATAACGGCAAGACCAGTGTGTGGACGGCGATGATCAAACACGCCGATCTTGTGAAATAAAACGTCACGCTGATGAAACCCGTCATCGGAATCAGCGCGAACATTTCGAACAACGCGAAGGGCGGCGATCAGGCTTCGCTGGAGTTCGAATACCTGTGCTGCGTGCATTCGGCAGGCGGCGAGCCGTTCATCATTTCACCGTTTTCAAGCGCCGAACGCGCAGCAAACTTGATTGACGGCTGGCTCATTACGGGCGGGGCCGACCTTCCTCCCTGCCTGTACGGCCAGCCTTTGCACGAACAGACGAAGTTGATGGACGAACGGCGCACGACGATGGAACAAAGGATGTTTGAGCAGTTCAAAAACACGGGCAAACCGATTCTTGGCATCTGCTTCGGCATGCAGTTTTTGAACGTGATGCACGGAGGAACGCTGCAACAACACCTTCCTGACCAGGTGAAACACGAAAGACATACGCAGGGCGAATCGCTGATTAGGATTGAACCGGGTTCACGGCTCGATGCGATCGGTCTGCCGCGGGAATTTAAAGCGAGATGTTTTCATCATCAGGCGGTTGACCAGGCCGCCGAGGGTTGGAACGTCGTTGCGCACGATTCGGATGACGGCTGCATCGAGGCGATCGAGCAAAGCGGCAGCAGTTGGCGCATCGGCGTGCAATGGCATCCGGAGCGCACGGCCGAATCTGAGGCTTCGAAAAAGTTGTTCAGGGCGTTTGTCGAAGCGTGTTCGGGCTAATCCACACTCAACGCGTTTTCGGCGAGGATCACGGCAACAAAATCGTCAATCGGTTCTGGCGGAACTTGCAAACTGCTTGGAAGCAGGCGCCTCCATCCCCGCCGTGGATGATGCTCCCAATACCGCTCCCTTGCACGGATCGAAGTGTCGCGCTCATCTAAAATCAGAATGGAAAGTCCAGGCGCGCACTCGCGGATCATCTCCTGCACTTTTTTGGAATTCGTTCCGTTTCCGATGACCGCGAAGTCAATTGCAAACGGGCGAAGATACGCATCGAGTTCGTTGAGCAGATTCGGCACTTCCACAACGCCGCGAAGCAGAATCTGCCGGCCGTTATCGGACGACTGCACCACGGCAAGGCCGACTTTGGATCGGCCCGGGTCTATGCCGAGCACGGTTTTCATGCTTTGCGTACCCGAAACTCCAAAACCAGCATGTCGGCGGCTTTTGTGTTTTGCGAAGCGAGCGCGTCTATGATGACAGTTCCACCCATTTGACGGATTTTTGAAATCAGCGACGAAACTTGGGAAACGGTAACCGGCGCGATGCCTTGGTTGCGGCCGTAAACCGGAAGAAGTCCCGCGCGCAGCGCGCCGTCGCGCACTTGCGAATTCAAAAACCCCGTGATGAACTTCGCCAGATCTTCTTCAGACATCGTTCCATCCACCGAAGCCGTGGCGATCACATCGCCTTTGCTGAAAATCAGCCGGTTGAACGCCAACCCCAAATCGAGCGGAACGGGCCGCACGCCGCTGTCATCTTCAAAATAGTTATAAAACGAAACCGCGGCGATCACAACCTCCTCGCGTGATTTTGAGATCGCGTTGACGAACGAATCAATCAGGTTTTCTGCTGTGATGTTCGTGAGCGTTCCATCGGGATTTCTTCTCTGACGATCCATAATCGCTGCGGCCCTTCCGGCTGAATCGGGCTTCACGCCGCGCTCCAATGCCGCGGTGTTGGCGTTTTTCTCCAACTGCCGAATTCTGTCGCGCACCGTTGCGGGGCTCAAGCCAGGTGGAATAATCATGCGTGCAAGTTCTTCGCTTTTCCTAAGAATCAGTTCGCTTTCCCTAACGCTTTCCAAACCCGCCATCAGTTTGCCAAACATCGCTTGCGCATCGCGCAGCTGGCTGCGAACCGTGTCAAGTTCGGTGTTGAGCTGAACGCGCTGGGTTTTCAGGTCAAAAAGTTCGCTGTCCAGGCTGCGTTTGTCTCTTCCAAGGTTATCGAGTTGACGCTGCAAGTCGGCTCCTAACTTGGTTAGGCGGTCGTTTTCGGTTTCCTGCTGCGCAATCTGCTGCGTAAGAACGATCGTTTGTCGGCCGTAGTCGGAGTTTTGGTTTTGAAGTTGTTTGTTGCGCTGTGTCAGCGATTCGTTTTCGGCCGTCATTTTTTGAATGTTTTTGGTGAGCGTCGCGGCTTCGGCACGAAGTTTCACCACGCGCGCTTCGGCATTTTTTTTGGCGCTTTCGGCTTGCTTTGCCTGCTGCCTTGCAAGGTTTGTGCTTGCTTCCAGGTGGTTGCGTTCTGATTCCAGCCTCGAAACGGTCGTTTTCTGCTCGAGCAGGCGTGCAGTTTGTTCGGTTACTTGCGATTGCAGATTCGTGCGCTGGTCGCCCAGTTCTTTAACTTGTCGAATCAGCACGGGGCCGCGGACGATCCACTCTTTTACCGGTTCACTCACGCTGATCAAGGCAAAGCCCGTGATAATCGGGATAAGAACGCCCATGAGAACGGTGAACAAAATGGCGGTGTGCCTGGGGCGAAGGCCCATAATGCGCAACCGTTTTTTGCCCAGTTTTCTGCCAAGAAGATCGCCCAAATAAGCGATCGTTCCGCCCAAAGCGCTCAGCAGAATCAACAGAATTACGGGTGAGACTTCCATATCAATCTATCCATTTTTGTTGCGAATCAGCATGTACGCGACGACCAAGCCAAGAATCAACGGCGTGAACGCGCTGACGACTGGCATCACCAATCCGCCTTTTGCGATGATCGTCATATAGTTGTGCAGAAGATAGTAAACAAACGTAATGGTGATGCTGAGGGCCACGCCAACCCCCACGCTCTGCCTGCTTCTTCTAATTCCTGCGGGCGCGCCCACCAGCGCGAAAACCAAACCGCTTAGCGGCAGGGTTAACTTCGTCCAATAACTCACCTGAAGGTCGAGCAGTTTCCGTCGGTCTCCTTCGCTTTGCACGGCCTTGTTTTTCAGCGAAACGATCTGTCTGCCCAAATCGCGCATCGGCATCGCGTCGGCGTCTTGCAGTTTAAGCGTCGTAACATCTTTGGGAGAAAAGTTCACATCGAAGCCGTTAGGCATTGCGTGGTCGAAAGTTTCGGATATCAATCGGTCTGGGTCTAAGTGAAACACGGTGCCGTGGCTGATCTCCCACCGGTTCTCGTTGGTGTAGCGCATCTCGTCGCCAAAAAAAATGAACTGCGGCTTTTGGCGGTCGCCAAACCATGTGCCGGTAACATCGGTCATCGCGCCCGTCGCCACGTCCACATCGCGTGCCGAAATCGAACCTAAAAACTTCCCTCCGCTTCGAATCGGCAGATAAAACGTCTCCGACCCGAATCCTTTCAACGATTTCGTGATGTTGGAATACAGCGCCATCGCCTGCATGCTCGAAGGCGGCACCAAAATCTCGTTGATCGCGATGGTTGCGCCGCTCACCAGAACACCAAAAACCACAACCGGGCGCATCATTTGAAGAATGCTCGCACCGCCCGCCATCGTCGCGATCACTTCGGAATCGTTTGAGAGCCGGCCAAACGCCAAAAGCGACGCAAGCAGTGTGGACATCGGAAACGTTTTCACCATGAGGCCCGGAAGATAGTCTATGCTCAGCATCAGCACCGAGCTGATCGGCACTCCGCGCACCACCATGTCCGTCAGCCGAAACAGATAGGTTCCGGCCATCAGCATCACGGTGAACATAAACACGCCGAAAATCCACGGCCCGATCAGTTCGCGAAACACCAGCTTGTCGAGCAGTTTCACTCGAACCTCTCACCCAAATAATGCTTGCGGACATCGGGGTTGTTCACAATTTCATCCCGCGTTCCTTGCGCGAAAATCTTTCCTTCGAAAATAATGAAGTTGCTGTCGGTAATGTTCAGCGTCGCGCCCACGTTATGATCGGTAATTAAAATCCCGATTCCTCGATGCTTCAACGCCAAGATGATCACTTGCAGCTCTTCGATGGTGCGCGGATCAATGCCGGTAAACGGTTCGTCGAGCAGAATGAATTTCGGGTCGGTTGCCAGGGCCCGCGCGATCTCCACCCGGCGCCGTTCACCTCCCGAGAGCACGCTTCCCAAACTTTTGGCGTATTTGGTCATGTGCAGCTCTTCCAACAGCCGCTCGATCGTTTCGTTCTGCTGTTTCTTTGAAACTCCGCGCAGTTCCAAAACCAGCCGCAAGTTGTCTTCGACCGAAAGGCGGCGGAACACAGACGATTCTTGCGGCAGATATCCGATCCCGGCGCGCGAGCGCAGGTACATCGGCCATTTGGTGATCTCGCGGTCTTCCAAAAACACCTGACCTTCCATCGGCTTTACAAGTCCAACGATCATATAAAACGTCGTGGTTTTTCCTGCTCCGTTAGGGCCGAGCAAACCGACGATCTCGCCGGTTTCCATCTTCAGCGAAACCTGGTCAACAACTTTCCTTCCTCGATACGCTTTCGAAAGTTTGTCGGTTCGAATGATCAACGCTGACCTCCGAACAACCGTACTTCTTTGGGTGTCAAAGAGTTGGGTTCGAAGTCAATCTCCGCACGCTTCGCAGTCATCGTCGCGCCGCCTCCCGCGAGCGCCGGATGGGTGCCGGAAACGGCGACGCCGCCCTCAAGCCGCATCACCGAATCCGCGCGCGAATAATGCAGTTCGGCAGAGTTCGTGGTCATCTGCCACTTTTTGTTTTGCGAGATTCCGCCCGTTTGCAGCACAACGCGGTTTGATGCCTCGAGTGTTGCCAGTTCGCCGGTTTTCAGCAAGGTTCCCTGCAGCAATGGCGATGTTGCGCGCCACGATGGGGTTTTTGCGGCATCTTTCGGTGTCATCCAGATCGCGGCATTTTGACCGGCAGCTTCGAATCGAGTCCCGCTGTCGCCGGGCCACAACTGAATGTGTTCGACGCCGGCGGATTCGACCGTCCCTGCATCCACTTCGCCTCGATAACTGATTCCCGGTCCAAACGCCTCGATGCTCTCGACTTCATATCGCTCCGAATTCGGTTTGAAATGCACAACCACTTTATCCGCATGCATCTCGCCTGGGATGGATTTGCGAGTGCTGACCGCCTTCACGTTTCCTTTCAGCGTGAGTGCGTTCTCTTGGCGGGAAAAACTTGCTGCATCTCCGGTTGCGGTCAAGTTTCCATCTTGTTCGGTTACCACGACTCTCACATTTCCGGAGGCCGCGGCATCTTCGAGCCGGTACTTTTCTCCGCGCGCAACCGATCCTGTGATTCGGGCTGCTTGAATCTTCAAGCCGCTCTTCATCCAATCTGCCGTCACGGGCGATCCGCTTCCCACGATGCTCAGCCTGTCGCCTTCGATCCCTTTCACTGTAATCTGCCGAGCTCCGGAAATGTGCAGATCGTTGGCGTGGTCAACCAGTTGCACATCCTGCCCTTGAAGCGCAAGGGAAGTAAGAACGAGAGCGCCGAGCGCGGCTTGATTCATCTTCTTATTAGACTTGAAATCGGCGCCGCACGAATCGGCGCCCGTGATTCGAGCGTCCTTCAGGCTGGCAACGACACGGCCTTCGGCGTCGAGCCGGCTTCTGTCGGGCGAGCCGGTCAGCGAATCGGCCCGCAGTTGAACCCCTTTCTGCCGGGATTGCGCGGCGACCCCGCCGAACAGCCTAAACTCTGCGCCTCGCTTTTCGCCTTCGGGCGCCTGAATCGCTATCGAGGGAACCTGCTTTTCGAACACCGTAATCGAAACGCCGTTCATTTTGCCGCTCGATTCTGCGCTGGACATCTGGGTGTCGGCGGTTTGGGCATGCACTTCCCAAACGGTTTGTCCGGTTTTCGATCCGGTGCGAACTGTTAGGTTGGAAAACTTGACGTTGAAATCGGTTTGGTGCGGCGTGTCGGCGGTCTGGTCTTGGCCGGGTGCCGGCGCGGGAGTGTGCGATCCGCATCCGATCGTTGCCAGCGCGATCAGGCTTCCGAGCGCAGCGAAAACTGTGATCTGCGCTTCGCGTAACGGCCTCGATGCTTTCCTGCTAACTGTCCACATGCTGCTTTGATTTCATGTCCTCGCTCCACTCTTTGGGTTACGTTCACGCCGTAAGATTCGAGCCTTTCACGGAATGCTCGAATGCGGCTCGGCTCGGGCCGCCGAAACTTCTGTTCGGTCCGCACGGCGTTGAACGGGATGAGATTCACCAAGCATGGCGTACCTTTCACCAGGCTGGCAAGCGCGTCCGCTTGCTGCACCGAGTCCGTTTTGTCGCGAATCAGCAGATATTCGAACGTGATTTTGCGCCCAGTCGTTTCAACAAGCCGCCTGCTTGCGGCCATCAGCTCTCCCACGCTCCACTTTCGATTCACCGGCATCAACTCGGATCGCACCTCATCGAACGGCGAGTGGAGAGAAACGGCCACGTTGATCGGAACGCCGGTTTCCCCCAGTTTTTCCATCTGAGGAACGATTCCCACAGTGGAAACCGTGATGTGCCGGTGGCTGATTCCTACCTGGTCGTGCAAAATCGCTATGGAAGCCATCAGATTCTCAAAATTCAAGAGCGGCTCTCCCATCCCCATGAACGACACGTGCGATATCCGGTTCTTGCTTAGACTTTGCAGAACGAGATATTGAGCGACGATCTCGGTTACGGTGAGATTACGATCGAAGCCTCCCAGCCCTGTGGCGCAGAACTCGCAGCCCATGGCGCACCCGACTTGGGTGCTGAGACAGCACGAAACCCTTCCTGCCGAGGGCAGGAGCACACACTCGAACCCTTCGCCGTCTCCCGAGTGCACCAGCAGTTTGATCACCCCGTCGGGGGCCTCGACCCGCGAAAGAACTCGAAGGGGGTTGATCTCCCACTCTCGGGAGAGCGACTCCCGAAGGCCCTCGGGCAGGTCGGTCATCTCCTGGAACGACTGAGCGCCCCGGCGGTAGACCCAGGCGCAGATCTGCCTCGCTCGGAGTGGGGCATCGGGGGCTTCTCCCAGTGCGGCCTGCAGGCCGTCTGGGCTCAAACCGACGACCGAAGGGCGGAAGTTCATCGCAAAATTTTACTCGGGGTACCGATAAACGTCCCAAAAGCCATCACTTAAGGTGTACAATGGGGCCATACCGATGGCTTGATTGTCGGTAGCAACGCCCAAGGGAAGGTGCTCTTTGCTTGCAGGTTGGAGGTCAACATAGGCTTGCTTCAGCCGTGCGGCAGGCGGACGTACCCTCCCGGAAGGCAATGACTCAAGGAGGAGTTCGAAATGAACCGAACGCTAAAATTGGCCCTCGCGGCCGTTGCGGGCGCACTTTTCGTCGCGCCTGTGTTCGCTCAAGACAACTTCCCGGACGCGCCCGAGTATCACTGGGCCTATGAGGCCCTTCTCAACATGAAGCGAGAAGGGATCCTTGTTGGGTACCCGGACGGGCTTTTCCGAGGAGGCCGACCGGCTTCCCGCTATGAGATGGCTGCGGCGATTGACCGCGCCTATCAGAAGCTGAAGGGGATGCTGGGAGGAGTTCAAAACCAGATAGATGCGCTCAACCAGAAGATTGCTGGTATGGGCGACGACTACGCTTCCAAGGCCGATCTCGCTGCGCTGAAAGACGCGCTCGAAGATCTGAAGCGCCAACTGGATGGCATGAAAGGCTGGGGCGATGACATCGCCGCGCTCAAGCGCATGGCCGACATGTTCCAGAAGGACCTTGCGAAGATGGGTGTGGACGTCGAAGCGATGAAGAAAGACCTCGCCGACATGAACAACCGGCTGGGCATTCTTGAAAAGAGAAAGCCCGCTGTGGACATTCATGGCGACGTGAACATGGTCTCTGTCATGGCTCACTCCACCGATGATCTTTTCGGCGTAACCGTTGATAACCGCTTCGAAGGCTATGGCCGCGGCAGTTATAGTGGCGAGCCCGTTGGGATCACCCGCGACTGGACGTTTGCTCATCAGATCGGATTCGATTTTGATGGCACGAACGACACGGGCCCGAAATGGCATGTGGCGGTTGTCGCAGGCAACTTCCTGGGATTCACTGGCGAAGGCGGATTTGGCGGCGATGCGACGCACAACGCGTCGTTCACACCTTTCCACGAAGGCGTGTGGGCCGTTTACATTCCCGATGCTTGGGTGAAGATCGGAACCTCGCTGATGGGCAAGGGATTCGATTTGACCCTGGGTCGTCAGGGATATCAAACCAATCCGTACTTCTTCAAGAAGCCGGATGTTACGCCGTACTTCGACATCCCGCGCTGGGATGACGGAAACTGGATCTTCGACGGCGCCAAAGTTGGAATGAACTTCGGCCCGAACGTGTCGCTCGATGTTTGGGGCGGCCGACAAAGTTCGCAAACTGCGACAGATTCGCTTCCGTTCAGCAATATGTGGGTCGGCGGCTTCTGGTCAATTGACGACAACTCGCTCGATCTGACCGTTGATCGTCATCTTGGCGCCAATCTCAACTTCAAGATGGGAGACCGCGCGAACCTGATGGTCAACTACATCTTCCTGGATTCGGACACGATTGAGACCGCACCGATCACCGGCGACGACTACAACAGAGTTACCGTGCTCGGCGGCGCGCTCGACTTCAAAGTCGCGGAGAACCTGATGGTTCACGGCGGCTATGGAAAGACCGACTACATGGAGAACACCAGCAAAGCGCTGGATGATCAAAACACAGCGTGGTGGGCGAATGCCGATTGGCACAACGCCAACTGGAACCTCGCCGGCGGATATCGCAGAATCGAATGGTTCTATGCGGCGCCTGGCGATTGGGGCCGAATCGGTCCTTACTGGAATCCGCGAGACATTCAAGGATTCTGGGTGAAGGCCGGATTCAAAGCCAACAACCGGATGGACATCTGGGCGAAAGCCTCGTTCGATCAAAGCATTGACGATTCGAGCGGCTTTGGCTACTGGTTCCCCGACAGCGACATTCGCAACTACAACGTTGGTTTGGACTATCAGATCAACGACGACTGGAGCATGATGCTTGGATACGAAAGGTTCGAGCAGGACACTCCGGCCGATGGAACACCTCGATTCAACTGGTATCGAGTCGGCTTCAACTACAAGACCGATGCGACTTCCAGCCTGAAGTTGTTCTATGAGTTCAGCGATTACGACTCGGACGGCAACGGATACTATGACGGTGTCTGGGGGCCTGAGCGCCGAGGCGGCATCTTCACGCTTCAGTACTACAAGAAGTTCTAAACGAACTTTTTGAAAGAAGGAAGCGGGGCCCGGGCAAGGCATCTTGCCCGGGCCGTTGCTTTTTTGCGGGCCGTTTGTTAGATTGATGGTGTCATGGGGTGACCAGGCAGGATTTAGGGCGGGAGGATGCACCTCGGGAATCGCTGTCCGAGGGGCGCCTTCTGGTGCTCTGGGGGTTAGGTTGCGCCGCTATCATTGTTGCGCTGTTTGTGCTTCTTTCCAACCCCGACGTTCGATCGGCCATCTGGAAGCCCGGGCTTGAGTCAAAATTTTCGAGCGGATTCGATGCCCGCAACGATCCGCCGCTTAATGCTGTGTTCGCTCCGCGTTATCTGTTGTTCGAAGGCGGCTTGAGGATCGCAGCGATGCAAACGGACGTGGACAAGATCCCGTCCTTCGTTCAGGTGAAGCGATGAAACAAAGAGGATATACGCTGACCGAGTTGGTGGTTGTGTGCAGCATATTGGTGGTGCTTGCTGCGGTGATGACGCCTGTGATCATGCGCGCAAAAGAGGCGGCGAAAGAGTCGGTGTGCGCATCGAACTTGCATCAGTTGTGGGTGGCGACCGCGTTGTATCGCGAGCGCTACGACGGCGGCCCGGCATATTGAGATGCCTGTGCAATGGGTCTGCCGTTTCACACCAAAGTGTTGTATTTCGAAATGGGGGTTCCGAGATCGGTTTTCCAATGTGGAGGATTCGCACCTGAACCCGGCCTGGATGCCGCTTATACTTACATGATTCCAACGCTCCGCGATCCGCTGTACCTGCAGCAGGAATGGCAAAAGTATTCAAAAGAAGTCGGCGAGCATACGGTGCTTTTCGTTGACCCCAACCACAATCCGCCTGCCGCCCAGGCATCGCCTTTTGTGCATAACAGGTTGATGGCCGTATACCTGGACGGAGATTTTAGCAAGTTTGTGAAAATGGGAAATTGGAATCGCTGCGATTTTTGGTGATGAAACAGTTTGACCTTCAACTGCCGCATTGCTCAAGGGCACGGCGTGTGTTAAATCCCCGTTTCGCTTCCAAACTAAAATCACGTGCTTAAAATGGGCTTGAGGAGAAATCCTCTTATTGCGTTGGCGCTGAAGGTCACAGCTGCGGGATCAATCGCAATTTATCTTCACTTCCGTCCGGTGACGATGGCAGATCACGCGCGCAGAATCGCCTATGCGGAACTGTTCGGCGACACAGACCTTCTGTTCGACTACATGATGCCTGAAGAGAAGGAGCTTACAGGCGTAACCCTCGAGTCGCTCCGGGAAGCGTATCGGCTCTTGATCGAGCCTCGAATCGCGGGGTACCGGAAGGTTGTGCAAGAGGAAACCCGCGTTCAAGGGGGCGGCGCTCAGGGCAGCTGCAGGTTAGTGATAAGGAATGACCAAGGTTGGCAGACTTCCATTTATGGGACGCCCACGCTCACCGATTCGAAGATGGGCGCAGTTTTTGGAACGCCGATGCTGTTAGTCAATTTGTTGCAGGTCGCGTGGCATATTGATCACTTGAAGCGGTCGAACGGCAAGCCGATTGATGAGGTGTCGCATTGGAAACTGACAGCAGAAGATATCGAGCGGGATGCGCCGACGCTCATTCGGCTGGTTACGTGGGACGGTTTCCGCAAAGGGCATCTGATTAAGTACGCGCAGCTTACGGGCAAACAGGCGCCGAAAACCGAGCCAAATCAGATGCACTCTCCTTCCATCGGCTGATTGAATCGGGCTCGGCGAAGCCGCCGTTTTGTCATCGCTGCCGTCTATGCGCTAAAATCTCTCAAAAAGGAGGATGAAAATGAGTTTGAGAAGAGTGTTTGTTTGCGTGATTTCGCTGGCGCTCATTGGAGCGCATGCGCAGATCAAGTTGGGCGATGTGATCAAAGTGGCCGGTGTGGGCGTTGCAGTAGATCGCTTCGGTCCGGATATCAATAAGGCGATCAACAAACTTCAAAATTTCAGCGATTCGCAACAGCTCATGACCAAGGTCGTGCCAATCATTTCGGTTGGAAAAGGCGGATATATCGGCGCGGTGCAAGTGATGGGCCCGCCTGCGTTGGTTCAAAAAGTGAAAGCGGTTGCGCAGCTTGAAACCGATTTCGTTCGAGCCGTGCGGTTGAAGGCGCTCATCCCCGTCGAATCGAAAGACGTTGTGAAGAATATCAAGCGGGTTGTAGGCGTCGGCATCAGCGCGATTGTTGACCTGAAAATTTAAGGCACTCTCCCCTTGTTTCGGGGAGACGGCTTCTTCGGGGCGGATGACGGGTTGCATCGCGCACCATAAAAGGTGGAAGGTATCCTTTCGAGCATGTCCAACATCCGCCTTTTCACGTCCGAAAGCGTGAGTGAGGGCCACCCCGATAAAGTCGCCGATCAGATTTCCGATGCCATTTTGGATGAGTGCCTGGAAAAAGACCCCGAAAGCCGCACCGCAATAGAAACGCTGCTCGGAATGGGCTTTGCGGTCGTAACCGGCGAAATCCGCACCGAAGGGTATGTGGACATGGCGAAGATCGTTCGTCGAACGATTCAAGACGTGGGCTACAGCGACATCGAAAGCGGAATGGACGGCCGAACGTGCGGCGTTTTGGTGGCCGTGCACGAGCAAAGCAGCAATATCTCCAGAGGTGTGGATGCAGGAGGCGCGGGCGATCAGGGAATGATGTTCGGATTGGCGGTGGATGAAACGCCGGAACTGATGCCGCTGCCCATCGCGATGGCGCACGCAATGATGCGCGAACACGCAAAAATGAAACGCGAACATCCGTCCATCTATCGCCCCGATGGAAAATGTCAAATCACCGTCGCTTATGAAAACGGCGTTCCTCGATATGTGCACACAATCGTTTGTTCAATTCAGCACACGCCGACCACTAATCAAGATGAAATCCGCGAGCGCGTGAAGCAGGATATTATCAATCCGGTTTTGGAGCATTATTCCGACAGGGTGGATGTCTGCCAAAACATCATTTATCACATCAATCCGACGGGTGTGTTCGAACAAGGCGGGCCGGAAGCCGACAGCGGAGTAACCGGGCGGAAAATCATTGTTGACACTTATGGCGGGTTTTGCCCGCACGGCGGAGGCGCGTTCAGCGGAAAAGACCCAACAAAGGTTGATCGAAGCGCGGCGTATATGGCTCGGCACGTTGCCAAAAACATCGTGGCAGCCAAACTCGCGCGGAAGGCGCAGGTGAGCCTCGCCTATGCGATCGGAGTGGCCGAACCGGTCGAAATCACTTTGGATACGTTCGGCACCGAAGCGATTCCGGTCGCGCAAATCGAAGAGCGCGTGCGCGATACGTTCAAGTTCAGCCCGGCGGCGATCACTAAACATTTGGGACTTCGCAACGGGTTCAAATATCTTCCCACCGCAAAAAACGGCCATTTCGGCGACAAGCAGTTCCCCTGGGAAAGCACCGAAATGGCCAGCCGACTGAAGGGCTAACTCGGCGCGGAATCGTGCGCTGCTGGATAACTTCCAAGCAGCACGCATTCCAGCGAAAATGATTTCAGCGCTTTTGCGGCTTTTTTCACGTTCGCATCGCGTTGGTGGCCCTGGCAGTCCACATAAAAAATGTATTCAAAACTTGCGCGCTGAGCGGGCCGGCTCTCGATCATCATCAGGTTCACGCCGTTTTTTTCAAAGGCGCCAAGCGCGCGATAAAGCTGGCCCGGACGGTTGCGCAGATTGAACATGAACGACGTTTTGTCTTGTCCTGTCGGTTGAGGTTCGTTGTAACCGATCACCAGAAACCGGGTTCGGTTGTTAGGGTTGTCTTCGATATGTTCAACGAGCGGTTTCAGGCCGATGATCTCTGCTGCGAGGGCGTTTCCGATCGCCGCCGAAGAAGCGTCGGCCGCCGCCTTCTTCGCTGCGGCCGCGGTGGGGGCGGCCTCCTCGATGCGCGCCTTCGGAAGGTTGGCTTTCAGCCATTTGCGGCATTGCGCCGCAGGCTGCGGCCCTGCATAAACAGTTTTGATTTTCGCAAGCGATTTTGCGCGCGAAAGCAGATGATGGGCGATGTGCACATACACTTCGGCGCAGATTTTGACGTTGGTTTGCGGAAACATATCGAGAGTTTCGGGAACAACTCCCGCCAAAGAGTTTTCGATCGGCGCAACTCCATAATCGGCTTGTCCATGCTCCACTGAACGGAACAGATCTTCGATGGTGTCGCACGGGTTCAACTTGACGCTGTTTCCAAACTGTTTGATTGCCGCAAGATGCGAGAACGTTCCCGGCGGCCCCCAATAAGAAACTGTCAGCTGTTTTTCCACGCTCCGCGCGGCGCTGATGATCTCTCGATAAATGGATTGAAGTTGTCGAATCTGCAATGGGCCGGGGCTCGTTTCCGAAAGCCGCTGAACGATCTCGCGCTCGCGCTCGGGCGTGTAATAAGGCTTATCGTCGCCCTTTTTCAGCTTTCCGGCTTCAATTGCCAACGCGGCCCGCTGGTTCAAAAGCATAATCAGCTGCTCGTCCAATTTATCAATCGCCTGCCGAATATCCAGGATGGTTTTTGTGCGTTTGGGGGCCATGGGAACCGTTATTATCGGCCATTTTGAAAGGAACGGCCAACGGCGAGGTCGAATCTCTCCACCATGCTCGACCGGCTCGCGAGGCTCGACCGGCTCGATCCGAGGTGGCTTTACGGCGCTCTGATCGGCCTCATCGTGATTTCGGCCTATGCGCGCGTCCCGCTGAAAGTGGAGCCGAGCAAAGAAACGCGGGCGTTTTATGATGCCATCGAAAAACTCGACGGCACCAAACCGGTGCTCGTGATGAGCGATTGGGACATGGGAACCGTGGGCGAACTGCGCGCTCAATTCATCGCAACGGTGCGGCACCTGTTCTTGCGCAACATAAAATTCGTGCTGGTGAGCGGCAACGTGCTTGGGCCGCGTTTTTATCTTGAACAGATGGATCTTTTGTCGAAAGAATATGGCAAACAGTACGGAAAAGATTGGGTTTCGTTCGGATTCCGCTTGCCCGACCCAAAACCGATTTCGGTGGAATCGCTTGCACGGAACTTTCCGCTGCACGTGAAAACCGACCGATATGACCGGCCCGCATCGGCATACGCCTGGCTGAAGAAAGTGAAGACTGCGGAAGATTGGGGATTGGTCATCAGCGTGGTATATGCCGAAATCCGAGAGTTCTTAACCTATTTCGTGGAAGCAGGAAGAACGCCGTATGCAGTGGGCTGCGCCGCGATCTCTTCCACGTTCAGTTATCCGTTTTTCACAGCGGGCACAATGAGCGGAATTCTGATCGGCGCGAGGGGCGGCGGCGAATATGAACAGATGATCGCTCGGCGCGAAGGAAGGCGCAGCGGTGAAACGTTCGGCGAACGTCTGCTTATCGGCCAAACTGCCGGCCACCTGCTGCTGATTGTCGGAATCATTCTTGGAAACGTCGGCGGATATTTCGCCAAGCGAAAAAAACCATGAACGGCGCGTTTTTCGGCAGTTTAGTCGGATCGCTTTGCGTCATCATGATTCTGAGCTTGTTATGGCGCGAAAACAAGGCGTATCGTTTCGGCGAACACCTTCTGCTTGGGCTTTCGGTGGGCTACGCCACCGTCGCGATCTGGTTCGAATACCTGAAGCCGAAATGGCTGATGCCTTTGATGGACGGAATTGCCGCACGCGATTTTTCTGCAATCGCCATCGGCATTGTCGTTTTCATGCTGGGTTTGTGCTGGTATGGAGGCTACTTCAAAAAAACCGAATGGCTGATGCGCCTGGTTGTGGGAATTGTGATCGGGGCAGGCGCTGGCCAAGTTATTCGGCTTCAGTTTACGCAGCAGATGCCGGTTCTCACCTCTTCGTTTCGGTCGCCCATCATGGTGCAAAACGGCGGCGTGAGTTGGTGGGAATCGCTCAACAACATCGTTTTCTTAACGGCGCTCATTTCGGTACTATTTTTCTTTTTCTTCACGATTGACCATCGTCATGCGTTTCCGCGCGTTGCGGCGCGTGTCGGCAGGTTTTGGCTGATGGTCGGTTTCGGAGCGTTCTTTGGCAACACGCTCATGACGCGGCTCTCAGCGCTCATCGAAAGAGTGTGGTATGTGGTAGACAGCCTGTTCAGGTAGTGTTGAACTGTGATCGAAGTTGCTGCCAAAGGTGATTCTGCTCTGCTTTCGTTGCTTTCGCGGCATCCCCGCGTGACTTTGGAACGGTTCGAAAGCGCCGCGCACGGCGAGATTCTGTTCCAAACTGGATCGCAAAACCGGCGCGCTGCCAGCGCCGACCGTTCGTGTCAACAGTACGGGTTGATCGAACTGATGGACAACAACCCGTTGGTTTGCGCGCAAGAGGCTTCTTGTCCCGGCGCCGGCGCCACATTGGCGCTCATTGCGATCGGGCCGCTTTTGCGCGCCGGCGTTGTTTCAGGACGGCCGCAAATTCAGTTCACGTTTTCTGCCGATCTGCAAGAGTGCGAAGGTGCGCTCGAAAACTTTGAACAAGGGTGCGAAGCCGAAATGACCTGCACGTTAGAACCGGCGGGAAGATTGATCCGTGCGCGCTGCATATGCCCGGTTTCCGGCGTGCGTCCCGATGAAATCGAAGCGATGTTCAACGAATCGTTTGGACGATCGTTTTTTGTTCGCACTTCGGCTGAAGACCCAAAAGTCGAAAACTCGCCTTTTGCCGCGTATGCGCTCGACACGCGAACCGGCGGAGCGGCACGCGTCGAGGTCTGTTCCGATATTGACGGCAAAGCCGGATCGGCGCAGATTGTGCATCTTTTCAACGTGATGGCGGGATTCGAAGAGTCGCTCGGCTTGGATCAGACCATATCGGAATAGCGCACAGCGTTGACCAGCGGGCTGTCGGACCGAATCGTCCCTGCAAGAATGCAGTGCCGAATCTCACCTTCGCATCGAACATCGGCTCCGGGCAGCACCACGCAGTCCTGAATAGATTCGCATTCCACAACGGCGGATTCTCCCACGCAAACCGCGCCGCCGATCGAACCGCTGACCTGAGCGGTTTCGTCAATCAGCGTGCCGCCGTTCAAAAGATAATTCGAACAGTCGAGGAACGAATCCAAAGTGCCGGTATCGAACCAGCCGCCGGAATAAACGCCGGCAAGCACAGTTTCGTTCCAATCAACAAGAATCTGAATCGCATCGGTGATTTCATATTCGCCTCGCGCGCTGGGCCGCAGATCTTTGAGCGTGTCCCAAATCCGTTTTGTAAAAAAATACAATCCTGCAAGCGCCAAGTTCGAATCCGGATTCGTGGGTTTTTCAACCAACTTGGTTATCCGGTTTCCATTCACGCTCGCAATGCCAAACCTGCGCGGATCATCTACCTCCTTCACCATGTTCAAGTTTGCGCAGCGCGAGGCAGCGAACGTTTGCGCAAGCGAAGTCAAGGGTTCGGTGTAAATCTCATCTCCCAAATACATCACAAAATCGTCGCCGCCGATCGTTTCGCGCGCGAACGACATCGCATGCGCAAGACCTTTCGGTTCAGTCTGCACGGCATAAGTCAGCCGCTGATCAAAGGGCGAGGTGGAACCCAACGCGTTTCTCATCTGAGGTTCATTTTCGCCCACCACGATGCAGATCTCTTGAACGCCGATCTCGGCAAGCCGCTCGAATGCGTAAAGAATGGTGGGCTTGTTCGCAAGGGGAAGCAGAGGCTTGGGAACGATTTTGGTGATGGGGTAAAGGCGCGTTCCTTTCCCGGCGGCAAGTATCACACCTTTCATCGGTTTGATTGCGGTATCGTTCGAGTTAGCCAAACCATGTTGCGACACGGATGTCGGTATCTGTTGGTGGCAGCCTTTCTCATCGGCTGCTCAAAACCGCCGCGTATCGCATTTCCAAAGCCGCTCGAAGATTACCCGAACGTTCCATCGAACAGCAGGTTCGATCTTCTGTTAGATGCGGCTTCCACAGTGGAACGCGCTTGTCCAAAACTGATCGAAAAACCCGACCTGACCATCGGCGAAAAGCGCGCTGCCATGCAAAAGTCCCAAACCGCGTTGCAGGAGATCGAGCGCGCCGTTGAAGACAAAGTGCAGTTTGCATATGCGGTGAATTCGCCGCTTGCTCCGCCCGCGTATCGAAGAGGCTGGAGGTTCTTGGGCAACGTGCTCGCGTATCAACTCGACGAGCAGCTTCGATCCGATCGTCCCGATGCGGCGGCGGAAACGGCAAAACTGGCAATCCGGTTTGGGCTTGCGATTTCGGGCGGCGATGCGTATGATGCGAATCTCGGTTTTTCCATCGCTGCGAACGCTTGCACCACGCTTTGGGATTCGCTTGATAAACTCTCTCCTGCCGCGCTGCGATCGCTCTTCAACGCGATTCGGCGGGCGATGACAGACGCGCCTTCTCCTTCGTCCACTGCACGCAACGAAACGGCGAATATGCTTAGGGCGGTGCAGGCGATTCAAGATGCGTTCCTTTCCAACGATATAAAGCCGCTTCAAGACGCGCTCGGCCCAAGCGCACAACCGGCGTTCAGCTACTTGGTGAACCTGAAGGCGAAACCAGAACAGCAGCAGGTCGAATACTTTCAGGCGTTCGGTCAAGAGGCCGAAGACAAAGGGAAGGCGTATGCGCAGATGCTGTCCAAACCTTCCGAAACATGGTCGGATCTGCCCCAGCCTGCGGGTGACCGGCCGTGGAAGCGGTTCGCCGCGGCGTACTTTTCAACCATTGACGATCTGCCCGGTTGGTGGCAGATGAACCAAGCTCGGCTGCGGCTGCTGGCGATCCGCTGCGCGCTGATCGCGCGGGTTCAAGAAAGAAAGCCCCTGCCGGTTGACCTGCGGGCGCTGCCCCTCGATTTGAGAACCGATCCGTTCACAGGCCGCGACTTTCGATATACACCCAAAGGCAGCGAGTTCAGCCTCTACAGCGTAGGCGAGGATCGGCGGGACGACGGCGGAGACGGAGGCCCCACGGGAACTACGCCCGATGTTACGTTCGAACGGTAGACTGGGTCGCGCCTGATCCGAAGGACAAATCAATGCAGGCTGCAGATAACGCCTCCCGAGCCGTGACAGAAGGACGACGAACGGACTGGTTTGGGGTCGTGCTTGGCGCGGCCGTGTTTTTGGGCGGCATCGTGCTGTTGGGAATCACCTTTTTCCACGCGTTCAGCCTGTTTTCCACGCCGCAAAGCGAACTGATTCAGCGTCAAAACCCCGAAGTAACGGCTTTGGTGGGCGATTTCAGCTACGTTCTGCTCAGAATCGGGCTTCTGCTGGTGATGAGCATCGTTGGGTCAATCGTAAGCGGCAAAGGGATCAGAATGTACCTTGCTGCCCGCGAGGGGCTGTCTGCACCCGAAACGCCGAAGGGTTAGGCCGGGGCCGGTTAGGTAGAATTCATAAGGACTAAGTCGAGGGGAGATTGCCGCAATGAAACACACTCGGTTATTCGTCATCGCCGCACTTGCGCTTTTCGCAGCCGCAGTTTTGGCGCAGTCGGGCACCGTAAATCAAAGGCTGGAAGCCGCCATCAAACTGTGGAAGGAAGACAAAAAAACCGAAGCCACTTCGGCTCTCGAAGGCCTCGTGAAAGACGCGCCCGACAACGCCGACGTTTTGCAGTGGCTTGGATATGTGTATCTGCAGCAAGACCGCGCGCAGGATGCGATTCCGCATTTGGAAAAAGCCGCCACGCTTGCCCCCAAAAGCGTCGAAATCAAAAGCAATCTGGGCGCCGCATACCTGGCGGTCAAAGATTATGATAAAGCGCTGCGTGCATTCGGCGATGTGGTGGTCGCCCAGCCTTCGTTTTTCGAGGCTTGGTACAACATCGGCAACATCCGCCTGAAGCAGGGCGAAAACGACAAAGCGATTCAGGCGTATGAAAAGGCGCTGGCAATTCGGCCGTCCGATCCGTTCGCCAAGAACAATCTTGGTGCGGCCTATACCAACAAAGGAAACAACGAAAAGGCTGCCGCGTTGTTCGCCGCTGCATCCGATGCGAAACCAGATCGGGCGTCGTTTGCGCAAAACGCTGGACTCGCTTATCTCAGGTGCGGCAAGCCGCGCGAAGCGATTCCGTATTTGGAGCGCGCCGACAAAATTCAACCCAACGACAGCGACACCATCGCCGGGCTTGCGCAGGCGTATGCGGCAACCGGTTCGCCCGCAAAGGCGATGACAATGCTGACTCAAGCCGCCTCGCGCGCGCCAGGAGACGCGGTTCTTTGGTACAACCTCGGTGTTCTATATGGCAAGCAAAACAGCTGGTCGGATGCCGCGGCATGTTATGAAAAAGCGCTCGCAATCACTCCCGATGACACCGATGCGCTGCTGAATCTGGGTCTTGCCCAGTTCAACATGGGGCATTATGCCGATGCCGAAACCAGTTTCACGAAACTTCTTGGCCTCAAAGATTCGACCGATGCGCGCCTGAACCTTGCCGCCACGAAAGCCAAACTCGACAAGCTGCCCGAAGCGGTTCCGTTGTGGAAAGACGTGCTTCAGAAACTGCCGGCGCGGCACGACGTGCGACTTTCGCTCGCGAACGCGCTGTATCAGTTGAACGATCTCGATGGCGCTCGGTTTCATTACAAGCAGGTTCTGCTGGCGAATCCGAAAAACGCCGAGGCGCTGAACGGGCTGGGACTGCTGGCTTACAAGGCTAACAACATGGCCGAAGCAGAAAAGCAGTTCCGCGCGGCGATTGCCGCCGATGAAAACTTCGCGCAGCCTTATAACAACCTGGCGTGCGTTCTGGAACGAAACAACAAGAAGGCTGAGGCGATTAAAATGCTCAAAAAAGCGCTTGCAATTGACCCCGACTTTGCCGATGCAAAGCGCAATCTCGACCGCCTGAAGTCAATCGGCAGTTAGCCGTTCGCCTGGACGCATTTGTGCACAAAATCAACTTTGCGGTCAATCTTCAGCGTGAAGATGCCGTGCACGCCGCGCTCGACTGCGCCAAATGGCTTGATGGTTTGGGTGTGGAAGTCGGGTTCGATCATGAGAGCGCGCCGTCGTTGGGCAGGCACAGCGTTCTGTTCAGCGATCTTGGCAACTGCGATCTTGTCGTAACGTTCGGCGGCGATGGAACGCTGATCAGCGCCAGCGGCCCGTGCAGCGAGACCGGCACACCGATGCTCGGAGTTTTCTTCGGAAGGTTCGGCTTCGTAACCCAAGCCGATCCTACTGAAGTGCGCGCAGCGATCAGACAGTTTCTGGACGGCGAGGCGGAGTTCGAAGAACGCATGATGCTGAAAGGCGAACTGATGCGAAACGACGCGGTAATCGCCAGCATGCACGCTCTCAACGAAATCACCGTGCAGCGTTCGATTACGCAGCACATGATGACGTTCGGCGTGAACGTGGATTGGGAGGACATCACCACGTATCCGGCCGATGGGATCTTGGTGTCCACGCCCACAGGGTCCACCGCTTACAGCTTGAGCGCCGGCGGGCCGATCGTTGATCCGCGGGTCATGGCGATTCTGCTCACGCCGATCACTCCACACTCTTTGGCGGCTCGGCCGTTGGTGTTTTCGCCGGATTCGCGCATCGAGGTGAGCGTGGATTTGCGCGGCGACGCGGTTTTCACAGCCGACGGGAGACACCGGCTGAACATGCTTTCGGGAGACAAGGTGGTGGTAACCCGCTCGGAACGGGTCACCAGGCTGTTGGTGTTCGATCGGTCGGATTTTCTGGTGAAGCTCCGAACCCGGCTGATGTGGGGCGCACGCAGTTGAGGCCGACTTAGGCTCCCTGGTAAAAATACCAGATCTCTCTCCTCTTGTGTTCGAGCGCTGCCCTGATTCAATATCGGAAGTGGAAAGGAGGTTGAAAGCACTCGAATGTTCGGAACCCATGCCTTTAGCAGATATCTGTTCCCAATCTTGACGGTTGTGTTGCTGCCGCTGTCCGGTTTCAGATTACCGTCGCATTCGCGCGGGCTGAAGCCGGCGGAGACAAAATCTGTGTGGACAATTGTATATCAGGCACGGAGGCTTGCAGTCCGACCACCTGCTCTCCTTATGGCGGGCTGGACCAGTTCTATCGGTTCGTGCCCAAGTATGTAAAACAGTGTCAGGACCAAAATGTACCGCCCTGCAAGTGGGTGGTGTGCACACTGAAATTGTACAGCGACAGCGGTTGCACTTCCCAGACGGACTCTTGGACCGTGGACAAAAAGAGATGCAGAATTCCGAACCCAGACGAATAGATGCTCATGATGTCAGCCGCATGCGAGGGTTGACGATCTTCGAGTTGGCAGTTGCCGCGGCGACCATCATCATTCTTGCCGCGTTGGTGGCGGTCGTGTTTCGCAAAGCGGTGTACAAATCCAAAGTTGTTACATGTTCGGGCAATCTCAGTCAGTTGGCTGTTGCGCTTTCTTCTTATGTCGCCGACAACAATGAGTTTGTTCCGCCGTGGCCCACGCAGTCAGAGTACGATCCTGAATCCAAACTAAGGCCGCGCCCGCACATTTTGGTGGGCGCGCCAGAAAAGTGGAAAGACTGCTTGAAAGAGCGGGGCGCGCATGAAGAGTCTTTCTGGTGCCCGCTCGATCCCCATCGAAATTCCGACTTCAAAGCGATGTTTGATCTCCGAGACGATCATCGTCAGCGATATACAAGTTATATGACGACATTTATGCTCCGTCACTTTAAACTCATCGATGGCAAGGGTCATGTGTTCGCGTCGCCATCCAGAATTCCCGACGCGGCTGCCGTTCCCTATCTGTTCGATCACTTTTGGGACGCAGATGGAAATGGAGTCATCACTACGCCTCACGGAAACACCGGTTTTGCGGTGTACTTCGACTACCACGTAGCGCCGACACACGAGCAAGCCGCCGGAAAGCGGTAATCTTTAGCCCGCGACTGGAGCGGTGTCCGAGCTGGCCTAAGGAGCGCGACTGGAAATCGCGTACTCGTCTAATCGGCGGGTCGTGGGTTCGAATCCCACCCGCTCCGCCATAGGCCTTTAGCAGTTGCGAACTGACAAACGCGAAATGCGTGCGCGTGGAAAAGATTCACTCAGGCAGAGAGGGTCAAGCCGAAAAACATCTCACTCAGTGCGAAGCGCCACGATCGGCTGAAGTTTGCTCGCCAGATACGCTGGATAAAACCCGAAGAAGATTCCGACCATCGCCGCAAATCCAAACGCGATGACCACGCCTGCAGGAACGATCACCGGAGGAACTGCCATGAGCCGCGCCACTGCGAATACGCCGCTCACACCAAGCACAACGCCGATCAGTCCACCAAGCAGGCACAGACCGACGCTTTCAAGCAGAAACTGACTAAGAATCATATCCTGCGTTGCGCCCAGCGCTTTTCGAAGGCCGATCTCTTTGGTTCGTTCGGTAACGTTCACAAGCATAATGTTCATAATTCCGATTCCGCCCACCAGCAGCGACACGCTCGCAACGCCCGCCAAAAGAAGGCTCAAAACGCGCGCGGATTCTTCCGCCGTTTCGATCAGTTCGCCTTGATTGAACGCGCGGAACAGCTGTTCTCCGCTTGCGCTTCGACGCGTTTTCGAAAGCGTGTCCTGCACTTGGTCGAGCGTGTACTGCATCACGCTGCTGTCGGCGGCCTGCACCGAAATCGAACTGAGCGTGTCGCGCCGCTGCAAGCGGCTGAGAGCGGTGTGCAAAGGAACCCAAATCATATCATCCAAGTTTTGGGGGCCCATGCTTCCGCCCTTGAACATCGCCACACCGATCACTTCGAAGTCTTGGTTGTTGATGCGAATGCGGGTGTTCAAAGGGCTTTCCTGCCCGAACAAGCGATCATTGATGTCCCATCCCAAAACGCACACTTTTTCGGCCGCTTCGTCTTCGGCTTTCGTGTAAAACCTTCCTTCCTGCAGCCTCACGTTGCGAATGTCTTGAATTTCGGGCGGCCCGCCCGTAACGTTCGATTGCTGCGTGTTGCTTCCATATTTCACGGTAACGCGCATGCGCACTTCGCCGGCGACGTGCGTTGCAGTCGGAACTTTCGAAGCGATCGTTGCGACATCAGAAAGTTTCAGCGATTGCGCTTCGCCGGTTTGCGTTCGGTTGCCTTGACCCCACTGAGGGAACACCACAATCATGTTGCTGCCCATCGCTTCCAGCCGCGAAAGGGTTTGGCGTTTCGTGCCTTCGGCGATGCCGATCATCGCAATCACCGAAGCCACACCGATCACCACTCCCAACGTGGTGAGCGTGGAGCGCAGTTTGTTTGAAACGAGCGCCGCTCCGGCGGCTTGAAGGCTTTCGCGAAGGGTCATCGTCCGCGTGCTCCTCCTGCGCCGCCGCCGCTTCCGCCGCGGCCGGTGTTGCCGCCGCTGAACGGGCTGCGCTGCGTGGATGCGTCTTGCATGCGCTGGGTTTGTTCTTCGATCAGTTTGCGGTCAATCTTTGCAGTGATCACGTTCGCGCCTTCTTCAATGCCTTCCAAAATCTCGGTGTTCGAATTGCCCACTGCGCCGATCTTCACATACTTGCGCACCGGCTTTTGATCTTTTGCCAAGATTTCGACATAAGTTTTGTCGCCGTCGTGTTGAATCGCCGGGTTGGGCACCACCAGCACGTTTTTGCGCTGATTGATAATGAACTCGCAACTCGCATTCAGTCCGGGCATCAGTTTCACACGGTCGTTGCCCTTGATTTCGACGCGCACTTTTACCGTCGTTACTCCCGAAGTTGTAACGGCCGAAGGGTTGATGCGCGAAACGGTTCCCGGGATCGGCGAGCGTGGAGCGGCTTCCAAAGTTACAAGCACCGGCTGGCCCAGTTTCACACTTCCAATGTCCGCTTCGTCCACCTGCACTTCAACATACATCCGCGTGGTGTCCGCGATTTGAACGATGGATGTCCCCTGCGAAAAAGTGCTGGTGCCAGGCGGAATGATCGTTCCTTCTTCGATGTATTTGATGGTCACCACGCCTTTGCGCGGCGCAACCACCGTGGTGCTTTGAAGCTGAACTTTTGCGTTGTCTCTTGCCACTTTGCTTCGCACGATCGCGGCCTGCGCGGCCTGATAATCCTCGCGCTGAATCGCCACCTGATTGAGGTTCGCGCGGGCGGTGTCGAGCGTGGCTTGGGCTTGAATCACGGCCTGTTTTGCGTCTTCCAAATCCCGCCTGCTCACGCCGATATCAATTCTGTTTGCGTTCGCGGTATCCAATGCGGCTTTCGCCTGCTGCACGCGGAACTCCGCCGATTCGCGCTGAATGCGGAGGTCATCTTCCAGCCTGTCAAATTTCTCTTTCGCGTTGCGGAATGCGGCTTGTGCGGTTTCATATTGGGTTCTTGCGGTCTCCACGTCGGCCGCGGCAACGTATCCCTTGTCCAGCAGCATCTTTTTGCGGTCGTAGTTCGCTTTGGCCGCATCCAGATCGGCTTGCGATCGGTTGTATTCTCCCTGCACCGATGCGCGCGTCTGCGGAATCGTGATGGCAATCAACTGATCGCGATTCCGCACGGCAATATCGTAATTGGTTTGGGCTTGTTTGATTGCGGCAGCCGTAAGTGTGGGCTGAGCGCCCGCCCTTGCTTCCAACGTTTGCAGCCGAAGTTTGGCTGATTTCAGAGCGGCTTCTGCGTTTTCGACAGCCGCCTTGCGCGAAACCGATTCAATGCTTTCGTTCAGCCGGCTCTGTTGGGCGCGGGCGATGTTCGCGTTCAGATCGGCCTGCACTTGATCATAGGCAGCCTTGGTGTCGCGGGGGTCAATTTCAGCGATCAGCTGACCGGGTTCGACCTCGGTGCCCTCATCCACCGCCAGTTTCACCACTTCGCCTCCAGCCTTGCTTTTCACATCCACGGTCGTGAGCGGCTGCAAAACGCCGGTTGCGGTGATGCTCAGGGTGGCATCTCCCCGCATAGCGGGCTGAGTGCGATAGATCACGTCGGGCTTGCCCTGCATCCCCCCTCGAATAAAGAAAAACCATGAGCAGAACAGCAACACAAACAGAAAGCCGAAAATTGCGATCGTCTTTTTCAAATTCCTACTTCCATAAACAGTTTCTGCGCGCCCTCATACATTACGGCTTATCTTCCCGGCGTCGTTCCATCGAGGCGTTGAACTTATAAACGCCGTACCACACCAGCCCCATAGGGACGAAAACGGCGAGCGGAACGGCCCACGCCGCAAAGGAACCGAACTCGGCCTTCGGGGCTCCTTCAATTGCGGGTGGTTGGGCGGCCCCTTCGAGGCGGAGCCACACAAAAACCGCTCCAGCAATCAGCCCCGCGATGCTTCCGCTGAGGCCCGAAAGCCCGGTTTTTGCCGTAAAGCCTATGCCTGTTAACAACGAAAGCGTGGCGGCAATTCCCACGGCCCGAGTGAGTTCCTGCTTGGTGAGCAAGGGGGTTTGGAGCATGATCGGTATCGCGATGCTGGCATACACCAGAATCAGCGCGGCTGCGATCACGCCGCAGCCTCGAAGCACCGACCGATCCATGTCCTCTTGGATCGGTTTGGCTCCCACAAACGGCTCGTCGGTTTCCAGATGCCCGAATTTCTGCCTGCCTTCGGAGTCGCGCACTCTGAAATCTTAGCCCAATGGTTGAAAACCTGCGCTGAAATGCACTTAGGGTTATGGCACAGTTTTCCGAACGCACCCTTGCCTGGCAGTTGTATCTGCGCGCTCACGGCGCTCGAATCGCTTGCGACGGGGTTTATGGCCCGAAAACCAAAGCGGCCACCGCCGAAATGCAGCTCGATCTTGGCGTGCAGGCCGACGGCCTATTGGGCCCGATCACAATCGCTGCGGCCCGCAAGGCAGGCTTCAGGCCGCCCTCCTGGCCGGATAAACCCGACGGGGCGGTGCCGTTCAATGCAACGCAGCGGAGGAAAAGTTTTGGAGCGTACGCATTCGTGCCTGCTCCAACGTCCGACGATCCCGAGGCGATAAGGATCACCGACGGCTGGGAGGAAAAAAACATTGTTCGCGTGCAGATTCCGGAACTGGCCAATGTGAAAGGCGCGCCGAAATTGGGGGTGCCGTTTCATCGGTTGGCCGCCGCGCAGTTGAAACGTCTGTTCAGCCGATGGCACGATGCAGGATTGGTGGATCGGATTCTTACGTGGGACGGATCGTTTGTCCCGCGGATGATCCGCGGAAGGTCATCGCTTTCGATGCACGCCTATGGCGCGGCGTTCGATATCAATTGCGAATTCAACCCTCTTGGCGGAAGGCCGGCATTGATGTATGAACGCGGGTGCGTGCGCGAACTGGTAGAAATCGCATGGCAGTTTGGGTTTTATTGGGGCGGCTGGTTCAGCCGGCGCGATGGAATGCATTTCGAAGTCAATCGGATTCTTGAATGATCATTTCTTGGCTCCCGCTTTGATCCAATCAGAAATCGCTTCGAGTTCTGCGGACGTGAGGCGTGGAGGGCTTGGCGGCATGATCGGTTTTGCTGAGCCTTTCACCAGTTTCATCAGCCTGCTCGATTCCGGCTTGTTTTTAACGATCACTTTGCCGTGCTGCCCGCCTTTCATGAGTCCTTCGTATGAGTCCAGGCGGATTCCTCCACTTGCGCTTTTGCCGGTGTGACAGCTGATGCAGCGGTTTTTGAGAAT